>CAZQDI010000197.1:4156-6856 GCA_964591785.1 uncultured Roseivirgaceae bacterium | reverse complement strand
GCCTTCACTTGCCTTAAGTGTCTGTCGGTATGACTGAAAATCGCCATGCACTTTTGATGGATGTTGGGGCCAAAATTCACATAGTAGCGTCGCAAGTTTCTTTGTTCGGTCTTCACAAAAGCAATGGAATCGCTTCTCATGGTCGTGATCCAGGTCAAATTATCAATTCCCTGATTGTTACCGAGCGGCACCGTATGAGAAAAGGGCTTCGTGTAATCAGTCGTCTCCAGCCTATTGGGATTATTTCCCAGAAAAAGGCTGTCGTGTGCGTAATTTTTGATTTGTGGAAATTCACCCATTTGTAATGCAGCAGAGATTTCATTCATGAAAATCACTTCATAGATGGCAAGGTGTTCAACGATCTGATTGATGTTCCAGCTGTTTTCATGTTCCTTGAAATTCCATTGCGCCTCCGTCAGGTCTTGTACCTCCGCAGTTAGCTCCTCCAGGGATCTGGCCAAGTGGTGGGCCAGGTAATTGCGGTCCTCCTCCGTCCAAACAGGAGCTTCAGACGTTTGATCCTCATTGACTTGCGCTTCAGAACTTAAGAATCCAAAAAACCATAAAAATAAAAATGCTGAAATAATGGGTTTCATTGACAAGGGTTTTGATTCTAAGATAGTCGGATGATCGAAGAGTTTAGGGCTGGAGGCAAAACTCTTAACCATTATTAACGGAAAATCTGATCTTCGCCCCATCAGCTTCTACACCGCTTAATTCTCAGTACTGGAAGCCTTTTGTCCAAGGTACGGATGGCCATGGAACCCTACATGAGAGCCATAGGTTATGAAGAAGTCACATTAATCGACCCCCTCGTAAGCGCTCCGATTCCACTCAAGGAACTGTACGGCTTCGGAATCATCCATTTGTGGAATCAAGATGATGTTTCTCCCCCTTGTAAGGGGCACAGAACTAAACCGGCTACGGATCGGCCGGGTATGGACAATGGCTACCAGCTCCCCGGCCTTAAAAATGAAACGAATCCTGTCCATGGGAGACGGATCATCGAGGGTACTTTCATAGATCATTTGTTCTTCATACCCATCAACTACCCGAGCTAGGATTCCGCTATTTTCAAAACCAAATTCTTCGAGGTAGCCCAAAAGATCTGCTTTCACAGGTTCGTCATTGCTTTCCAGGTAGCGATTCAATCGCTGTTCCGGAATCGATTCGGGACGGATGTTGGACTGGTAGGTAGAGGCATAGATGTCCATGCCATATCTTCTGGGATTTCCCGGAGCACCCCCGGAATACCAGGTACTTTGCAGGCTATCCGGAATGGGCGCCAGCGCAGTTCCGATGAATTCATTTTTCCAGTTAAACAGTGAATCACCGGCATCCAGTGGAGTTACACCATCGTGTTGTTCTTTTGTCAATTGGATGTGGATTGAAATCCGATACCAACCATTTTCCAGCTCGGAGCAGCCCACCTCGACGTGATCAAGCAACGAGATAATCGGCGTTCCCTTGGGAGCCGTTCGGACATTCGCAGGTCCATCAATTCGCTCAGCGTTAGCGCTCAGAATGGCAAGGAACAGCAAGAGGGTGAACAATCGTCTTTTCATAAGTGCAGTGTCAGACATCTATACGAATGTAACCTACATAGAAAGTACCGTATTATTTGTCTAATCCCCGGCACATTTGTTTACAAACCACCAAGTACCAACCAACCTCTTTCCAACCACCTAAGAACCTCAAACAGCCACCTCCGAGGTGCCTCATGGGAGCAAAAAGCTCCGAACGGACACCAAAAAGACTTGAAGTCAAAGCAAAAAGACACTAGCAAACGCAAAAATTTCTCGAGCTTAAGGAAAAAATATGCGCTCTCGAAAAAAAAAGACTTGAACAGGCAAAAAAAAGACTCGAACTCAAAGAAAATATTCGAAAGGTCAAAGAGAAAACACTCGAGCTGGAGTAAAAAAGTCTCGAGTTGGCAAAAAAAAGACTCGAGCTGGCAAAAATTTGCTCAGAACCCGAGTCTTTGTGGTCAGAACAGACACCTCCCAGGTACCTGTTGTCATGCAAAATGTACTTGCAGCTACTCTTCAGCTATCTCTTCAACTGCACCCGTACGCCCAGCCTTGAAACGCTGCTGCAGGTCCTTGTAGATCGCTTTGGCATTCCGGATATTCATCCGGGAACCAATCTTCACAGAGTTGTAATATGCTAAGGAGGCCACATAGGCCTCACTCCCACTCAGCATGATGCTGTCGTCCAACTGCTGCATCAACTGAAGCAGCGGTCGGTAAAAAGACAGCAGGTCCTCCACAGCCTTCAAATCAATCGCCAACTCGTCCACATCCATGTAGGGGGGCGCAAACTCAGGATTGCTTCGGGCATAGTCTAAGACCTTCTCCACCAGCGGCGCAGTCCCGTCCCCCATTTTCGGAACTTCCCGTCGCTGTTGGGGAGTCAGTGTGATTAACATTGGTTTCAAAACATGATTAAGATCGGCAACGGCTGCATCTATTTTGGCCTTGTCGTCCTTCGTAATCTTGATGGATACTAAATTCTTAGTCGCCATAATTCTATTGGATTAAAAGATTAAACATTTGATTCAATGAATGTTTTCCACCATCGTCGTGCGCACAGTTTATTGATCCATGACGGTTTCACATTCCATGCAATGGTACTGTATTAGAGTCTCAGCATATGAGACTACGAAAATTTCTCAAAAAAATGTTCGTTCTAACAACCTAT
>CAZQDI010000197.1:0-4056 GCA_964591785.1 uncultured Roseivirgaceae bacterium | reverse complement strand
AATCAAAGGAGTGGCATTGGCAAATGAATGGCAGACCTGGGAAGCCAAAAGTTTAGGCTTTCTCTAACCCTCTGCCGGGATCGGAATTCGGGCAATAGACAAGACGAAATTCTTATCCATTTTGAACTCAAATTTCACTTCACTGGAAAGATCTTCTGCCTTCGCTGAGTTCTTTAACATGTGTTTTAAATCAAGTCCTACAGCGTTGCTCTTAGCTAATCCATCGAACTTACCTTCAAAAACAGTTAATGTGAAGGTATAACCGGTTAACCGCTTGTTGTTGCTATCAATGAATTCATGCTTTGACAGCTTGTATTCCTGTGGACCATTTGAAGAAGCAATCATCAAATTCAAAATGGCCGGGCGATACTTCTCCCAGATCCATCCATACTTCCTACTTGTAGCATCCATAGTTATTTGATTTGTACGTTAGAAACTTGTGGCACAATCGCTCCTGGCTTGAGACCATATCGAAGCACACCTCTTTCCCCATGAAGGATCTTCACGTTGCCCTTTTGAACTTCTGACATGTTATTCTTTGGTTTTTGGTTCTTCTTTATCTTGTGGTGGTTCATCCAGCAGGTTGCCGTATTCATCAACATAGGCAATCATGTCATCAAGGTTTGAAACTGGATTTTGATCTTTCTTATCAATCTTCCGCTGCAATTTTTCATCTCGCTTCTTTTTCTTCTTCATCGCCTTCTGATTCTTGATAAAACTGTTTTGTGATCTTGCCATATAATAATTTTGTTAATGGTCTACATTTTACTTATCCACCTAATAAGCATTTGTTTTCCAAATCAATAAGTCTCAGACTTGAACTCTACCACTCCATTAAACTGCTCAAGTCCAAGAGTGGTATGTACAATATCTCATTCATAAGCTAGGAAGAACAAAAAAGAAGTTGGTGAAGAATCTCTCTATGAAGTACCGTAACTCAGAATGTTAAAGATACACAATGAAGTGCAAAGTGGGGTCGCATGGGCAGCAAGGAGATCAAATGGGTCGAACTTACCCTTCCCTTTTGACCACTTCAGCGTTCACCAGTTTGAAGACCAGGTTGCCGTCCAACCCACTATTTAGAAGCAATAAACCTTTGACTCTAACCAATTCATCGAGTTTGAATTGCGGATGAGCTTCCTTGAAATAAATCTGTGCCACCGACTCCTGCCCAGCGGCCCCTCCACAAAAGAAACAAGACGCATTTGGCAGTCTAGAGAGAATGATGGATCGTTTGGATACATTGAAAGGAAGGTAGTATCCGGTGAGGGTGACCTCGGTCCCTTCCAGGGACTTGATTTCTTTGTCGAACGTGGGCACTTCGGCCTGTACCCCCATTTCCTCTACGTACTTCAACTCAAAGCGAGTGGAAGCAAAGATGTCCCACCCTGCCGGAGCCATCTGCAACGGAGGTACCAGGAAGGAAGCTATCAGGAGCAGTAGTTTTCCCATGGCACAATGCTACACATAAGATACGAAAAGAAGGATAAGACGTTTTAAAACTTGCGGGTATATCCTTCGAGATCCCTTTTATCTAATAGAATACTTTGCTTTTTTGATCAAAGCGGCTTGCTGAGCTCAGTTCAGCAAGCTTCGAGCCAAGCCAACTACCCTCAATGACTTTTTAAGGTAAAGCCAAAGGTCAAAAATTGATCACCCTGCACCTGGTCCTGAATCACGATGCTTTCAAACGTATCGATGTAGTTGACCGTTAAATTCAGGAATTTCCAAACGGGTAACTCCACTCCCACCTCCGCCCGCCAACGATAATTCTGGCTGTCTTCCAGTGAAGGTTGAAAGTAGCTCTCATGTGTGAAGATGAGTCGCTTTTCAAAGAGCTCGTATTTCCCGTTGATCCAAATGGTTCCGCGGAGGGTATTGATTTCATCTCGACCGTTGTATTCTTCACGGTTGAAGGTGGTTTGATTGAAATCCGTCCGCTCGTATTCGAAGGTCAGCGATACTTTGAGTTTTTGCTCTTTCTTCTGCAAGACCTGATAAGTGGCCCCTGCGCCGAGCAACGACCGCCTATCGATCGCCCTCCTAAAATTGGTACTCAAAAAGGCCAGCACCTGAGGATAGAGTCGTCGCTGCGGGTTGAAATATAGGAAGTTAAGACTCAGAAAGTCCTCATCTGCCTTATCCCCACCGAAGGCCTGATACACATACGAATTGGTGTTCTTGTAGACCCACTTCTTCCAGGGTCTTACGCTCAGGTCGGTTCGTCCACGAAAAATCGAAGTCTTCACATTCCCTCGTTGCCAAAAACCAGACAGGGAAAGTCCTGCCTTAATCTTGACTGTGTCACTCTCGTCGATTTGAGCAGCAAGCAGCACAGGACAAAAAAGTAAGAGAACTACTACTTTCTTCATGCAAATAAAGCTAGGTGTATTGGATTTTGTGGTGTCCGAGGCTATTCGTAACCGTTACGGATACAAAGTTACACGTTGGGCATTGTGGAATGCAATAATAAATAAGGGTTGAGGTGGAAAAACCGTGGCCTCAAACTCTACCTGACCTGAACTTTGATTCAGGTCAATGATTTTGCCCTGAGCGATCCCATCGTCTACCACCGCCCCCGGCGTGAAAAGCACATTCCCATCACTCGGATAATAATTGACTTTCGAGACAATCCGCGAATACGTCTCATCACCTCGTATCTTACCATACTCCCACGCTTGCTGAATTGTCATCGAGCTTTCATCTATGGCATATTCGACCGCTCGGCTGTACAGTACGTTGGTGTTGTAGTTCCGATTATCTCCATTATCAAAGATCATCAGGTTGCCATTGGGTAGCAGAATCGGAGAGTGCTGATACCAACTCCATTCAAAGTCAGGGTGGTTCGCATCACCCTCCAGCACCATTGGATCTGTAATGGTAGATCCTGATTGGTCCAACGGAGTTAGTAAAAAGGGATCCAGGTTGTTCGACCAGCCTTTGTGAGGGGCCAATATCCAGGTTACATGGTTGTCTCGGTCCAGTTTCACTACGCCTTGAGTTCGTCCGCTGACGATGATCTCATCATTCGCGGCATCGTACTCAATCGCATTGGCATGAAACCAATCGATGTCCAGGTCGGCAAGGTCGGTTTCCCAAACTCTCCGTTGATTGTCGAGCGACTCATTCAAATCCCACGTAGTGGTAATAGCTCCGCTGGCACGGTCAATTTCTATGATGACGTCCTCTACGGTGGTTTTGGCGGGATCATTCACAGTCACTAAAAAATTTCCGTTGGGAATCTCAATTACATGGTGATGAAACCCGTATCCCTGAAGGCTCCACCGATTGATAACTTCTCCAAACCTATCTACTTCGTACAATGCTCCGGAATTACCATCACCCATAATGAAATTTCCATTTGCCAGAATATTCAATCCATTGTCGAAGAAAAGGTTGCTTAAGCTAGGGTGATTGGCAAAATCCAGGTACCAGCGAATGTTTCCATTCTGATCCATGATGAAAGGTCGTTGAGGTGTTGGATTTCCCCCATCCCGAAAGCCAAAATAGTTAACGAGGTAGTGGTGTGGTTGCAAGGTAGTAGCGTTCCGATCGATCCGGATATCTGGTAAGTCAGCTAATCGTTGCGTATTGATGGTAAAACTTCTTACGTCTACCACCTCTCCGGACTCATTTTGCAATTCGATTCGGATTTGATTGGCGTGATCAGCATACAGTCCATAGATCGGAAGGGTCCATGAAGTATTTCTTCCATCAAACGAGACAATAAGGTCCGGATCATTGTCGGCTTTCCCTTCGAGGGTCAGGGTAACCGAAACCGGTTCGTTGGCAACAATCGAATACCTTGCCGTCAAGGGAGAATAACCACTTGGGTTTACTTCGAGCTGCTCCACTGATACGACAGGAATCACATCATTGTCCTTGTTACATGCTACCGCGAAAAGCGCGATCAACACCAGGGTACTTATTCTTTTCATATCAAATTGTCAATTCTGCAAAGTTAGGCTTTGATTCGCAGACGACTTACTCAGCAGATCTGGATGTAGATTCACTTTCACTGACTACTCACCAATCAGTACCTGGTAGTCATAAAAT
>CAZQDI010000196.1:0-6913 GCA_964591785.1 uncultured Roseivirgaceae bacterium | reverse complement strand
TGCAAATTAAACATATTTGAAATATTTAATCTAAATATTTCGGTAAGGTTCACAATTTCAAGTCAGTCAGCAAGTTATGGACTTTGTTTTTCAATTTATCCTCGATCAAATAGTAATCTTCTCCGATAAAATCTCCTCGTACTGAAAAATAGAATTTGATTTTAGGTTCTGTGCCTGAAGGACGCACACTTACCTTAGTGGAGTCTTCCGTCAAAAATTGCAACACATTGGACTTTGGAAAGTCAACTTCTTGTTCACTACCATCTACATTCTTCCTTATTCCGGTTTGGTAGTCAATACTTGCAACAACTTTTGAACCCGCAAGTTGGGCAGGCGGAGTAGTTCTAAAATCCTCCATCATTTTCCGGATTTCTTCCGCGCCCTTAAGGCCTTTTCTGGTTATTGATTTTAATGATTCAAGGTAAATGCCATACTCTTTATAAATACTTAAAAGTAGTTCGAAGACAGTTTTTCCGTTACTTTTTGCCCATGTTGCCATTTCGGCAATGATCACAGCACTAGCTACAGCATCCTTGTCCCTTACTTCATCTCCTATCAGGTACCCATAGCTCTCTTCGCCTCCCCCAATAAATTTCTCCTTACCTTCAAGTTTTCGGATTAAGTCGGCAATGAACTTAAAACCGGTCAGAGTATCGTAACAACTGATCTCATTTTTATCAGCTATGTCCTTGATTAATTCTGTGGTTACGATGGTCTTAGCAATGAATTCATTTCCAAGCAGGCCTCTTTCTTTCCATTTTGTGACGAGGTAATAGATTAATAGCGCCCCAGTCTGATTCCCGTTAAGTAGTTGATATTGGCCTTTGGTATTTTTTACAGCAATACCTACCCGGTCAGTGTCCGGGTCGGTTGCTAGTATTAAATCTGCTCCTTTTTCTTCACCTTGTTTCAGAGCCATCGACATCGCTTCCTTCTCCTCGGGGTTTGGGTAAACCACTGTTGGGAAATTTCCATCTGCGACTGCCTGCTCTTCAACAATGTTAACATCTTGAAACCCCAATTCTTTAAGCGCTCGTGGTATGAGGGTTATGCCTGTTCCATGAATTGATGAATAAACAATTTTTAGATTGGTAGTCTTTATAGTCTCTTCGTCAAGAAGAGATAATTCTCGAACCTTTTCCAGATATATTCGATCGACTTCTTCACCAATCTCTTCAATTAGTGACTGATCAGCATCGAATTTTACCTCATCCACGCTCTCTATTTTAGAAACTTCATTGACTACATTTTTGTCGTGCGGAGCAATTAATTGACCTCCATCAGCCCAATAGGCTTTGTAGCCATTGTATTCCTTTGGATTGTGAGATGCAGTTAGAACGACACCGCCACTGCACCCTAAATGGCGAATAGCAAAAGATAATTCGGGAGTGGGGCGAAGATCTTCAAACAGGAATACTTTGATGCCATTAGCTGCAAAAACACTTGCAGTAATCTCAGCAAAAAACCTACTATTATTTCGGCTATCATGGGCTATAGCCACTTTTATCTGGCCTTTGTTTTCTTTTTTTAGATAATTTGCGAATCCCTGAGTAGCCATCCCCACCGTATACTTATTGATTCGACTTGTACCGATACCCATAATCCCTCGCAAACCACCAGTACCAAATTCTAAATCATTCAAAAATGCTTCATCCAACTCTTCAGGATTCTGAAGCATAGCATTTATTTCGTCTTTTGATGACTGATCAATGTTTTTTGCTTCCAGCCATAGCGAAGCTTTTTCTCTAGATTCCATGAAGACAAATTAAGAAAATCCTAACCTTGTTTTAACTTTTTCGAGTACGGAATTTGCAATTTTTAAAGCTTTTTCTTCTCCTACCCTCAACTCTTCCTCAAGCAAGTTAATATTGTTGATATAGTGATCATATTTAGTTCTCGCTTCACTAAATTCTCGAAGAATTACTTCAAACAACTCCTGTTTAGCATGTCCGTAGCCGTAGTTGCCACCTAGGTACTTATTTCGCATCTCTGCAATCTCAGTATCGGTGGCCAGAAGCTGATAGATGGCAAAAACGTTACAGGTATCCGGGTTTTTGGGTTCTTCGAGCGGAATGCTGTCGGTAACTATTTGCATTACATTTTTTCGAAGTTTTTTTTCAGGAAGAAATACGTCTATAATATTTCCATAGCTTTTACTCATCTTTTGGCCATCAGTACCTGGAATCGTCATGACCCTGTCATCTATCAGAGGTTCTGGAATCACAAAGGTCTCCCCATATTGATGATTGAAAGAGGAAGCTAAATCTCTTGTGATTTCCAGGTGTTGTTTTTGATCTTTTCCAACGGGCACGAATTCAGCGTCATAAAGTAAAATGTCGGAAGCCATTAAAACCGGATAGGTAAAAATGCCTGTGTTCACATCAGAAAGGCGATCAGATTTATCCTTGAAAGAGGTTGCATTGGCCAACATTGGATAGGGGGCGAAGCAGCTTAAGTACCAAGTCAACTCTGTGCAAACCGGAACTCTCGATTGACGGTATAGGACATTTTTGGAAGTGTCAAAACCACATGCAAGCCAGGCAGCAGCAACTGCATAGACGTTTTCGGTTCTTACTTTTGCTTCTTTTATTGTTGTTAAGGAATGTAAATCAGCAATAAAGAAAAACGACTCGTTTTCATTTTTCCTTGAAAGTTCAATTGCGGGCTTTATTGCGCCTAATAAATTGCCCAAATGAGGTTTACCGGAGCTTTGGATACCGGTAAGGATTCTTGCCATCTCATAAAAAATTTGTGCAAACCTATATAATTTGAATCTTTGTGGTAGATCTTAGTTTTAAGCGACTTGAAACAATGAAAATAAAAGAAATACTTTACGTAGCAGGTGCCTTGTTGACACTTTTTAGTGCGGCGCAGTCAAAAGTTGAGTTTGTAAAAACGAATCATGATTTTGGAGAAATTAGAGAAGATGGTGGCTATGCAGAGTTTACCTTTAATTTTGTAAACTCAGGGGAGGCGCCTGTTAGAATCACCCATGTGAAGGCCTCTTGTGGTTGCACCACTCCGGGATGGACCGTGGAAGAAGTCGCACCTGGAGATACGGGATTTGTCAAGGCACGATATAATCCAAGAAATCGACCTGGAAGATTTAGAAAATCACTGCGTGTGACCACAACCGATAATGAATCGAATACAACATTATATATCATGGGCATGGTGCAGCCCAAACCGAAAACACCAGAACAGGAGTTTCCAGTCGAAGCCGGTGAGCTTAGATTTAAGACCAAAAGCTTGAATCTTGGCAAGGTTACAACTGAGAAACCACTCAAACGTAGTTTTGATATTTACAATGGTACTGACTCTTTGGTCATTTTAGATCCGTCTAAACTCATACTTCCCGCTCACTTAAATGTTAGCACTTCACCTCAAGTATTGCAATCAAAGACATTAGGAAAGCTCATCATTGAGTATGATCCAATAAAGAAGGATGACTTTGGCTTTGTGAGTGATAATATTGTCCTAGATACTGTAAACAATGCTTCCATTTCAGTTTTGGCAATTATTGAAGAATTCTTCCCTGAAATGACAGCTGAGGAATTGGACAATGCACCGAGGCTCGAAGTTTCCATGTATAACTACAAATTTGAGCCAGTAAAAGCTGGTCAGGTAATTGAAAAAACTTTCGATTTAACTAATTCAGGAAAAAGAAAATTAGACTTTCGGACCATAAAATCTAATTGTGATTGTCTCACGTACGAAATCAAGAAGAACAGTCTTAAGAAGGATAAGCATGTTGCACTAAAAGTTCAATTCGACACGTCTGATATGAGGGGTAATCAATATAAATCAATTACTATCTATTCTAACGATCCTGTAAATCCTGCCCAAATAATCAATATTAGAGGTAAAGTAGAAAAATAAGCATATGCTTATTTTTCCCATTGATTGTTTTCCTTATTGACATCGGCCATGTAGCCGCTTTCATCAATCTGAATGCTTTTGATTTCATCCATAGGCTCATTGATCACAAATTGGTAGGTGGGGTTTGTCCACGGCCAATCTGGCAATACGATCCGGTCAATTTCGGATTCATTTTCTTTCTCGCCCCTCATTATTGATAGCGGAGTGTAGTATAGCTTTTTCGAGCCATCCTTAAGAGTGACATAGACTTCAATTGGCATCGGCATTCCTCCAATTCTTCGAAGCGTGACGGTGGCTTGATTGCTGTCGTTGTTTTGCACGTTATCGACAGCATAATCAATGGTGTGTGTTGTGTTTACAAAATAATCCAAATACCAGTCAAGCTCGAGACCAGTTTCTTTCTCAAAAACTCGAATCCAATCATTAGGGGAGGGGTGCTTAAATTTCCACTGATTGTAGAATTTTTTCTGCGCTTTTAGTGTGTTTGCTTCACCGACAAGGTAATTCATTTGAGCTAGGGCTACAGCTCCTTTGATATAAGCTGCTCTAGAATACGCATAATTAGTGCTGTAATGATCTGCATGTGTACTCATGGGCTCTTCCTTTCCACTTTTGGTCAAGCTGAAGTACGCATTGTAGTTGCCTTTTTGAGCTCCATCGACAGAACCACGTAAGAAGGCCAGTGTTTGGTCCTGTGCATATGAAGTGAAACCCTCATCCATCCACTCGTAATAGTTTTCGTTGATGCCTACTACGCCTTGATACCAGGAATGGAATCCTTCATGGACGGTTACGCTTAATAACCCTCGTATCCCTTGTTCTCCATTAATCAACGTGGCCATTGGGTATTCCATGCCACCATCACCACCCTGGATAATTGAGTAGTGGCTATAAGGATACTTCCCAAAGTTATCTTCCATATATTTGAATGCTTTCGGGGTAAGCTGCATAAGTTCATCCCATGCCTTGGTTTTGCTTCCTGGTTGGTAGAAAAAATGAAGTGCGGGACCATTTTCAACCTCCACAATTTTGTGCGTGTAGTCGGGGTCTGCTGCCCATACAAAATCATGCACATTATCTGCTAGAAATTGCCAGGTAAGCAATTTACCGGACCTCTTTACCTTCACACCTTCGTCTTCATATCCATATCCGATCTCATTTGGGTTTTGCAACGTACCCGTTGCTGCCAAAATGTAACTCTTATCTATGGTTATGCTTACGTCGAAACTCCCGAATGGAGCATAAAACTCTCGAGCAACATAAGGGTGGGCATGCCAACCCCGGTGATCATATGCAGCAATCTTTGGAAACCACTGCGACATGCTGTACCGAATCCCTTCTTTATTGTCACGTCCAGTTCTTCTAATCTGTGAAGGGACCTGGCTTTGAAATGTCATATTTAAGGTGGTACTGTTTCCCGGTAGAACTGGTTCATTTAGTGAGACTTCGAGCACAGTTCCTTCAACCAAATAATTAACTGCACTACCGTCTTGAATCAATGAAGTAACCTTATGAAATCCAATCTCGGAATCCTTCAATTTTGAAATTCGGTCCATCACTCTTCCATCAGGATCTTCAATTGTCCGGCTTCTCACATCCATCATGCTATTTGGCTGAAAAGCGTTAAAGTAAAGGTGGTAAAAAACCCTAAATAAAGTATCTGGGCTATTGTTGAAATATTTCAATTCCTGTTTTCCTTCGAATTGGTTTGAATCAACATCAAAATCAATCGACATGGTGTATTCAACTTTCTGTTGCCAATGGTCTTGACCAATTCCAAACAAGGAGGAGAAAACAAATAATATACTTAAAAGGGGTTTCTTAATAAAATTATATTTCACAATTACAATTAGTTACTCTTATTTAGAACTATTTAAACACTTGATGGTTATATTTATTGCATCAACATTAATCCCTAAATAATGGAAAAAATTTTAGACTTTTTCTTATTGATCATTTTTGCATTCGGCTCCGCATTCATCTTTACCCTTGCAGTTATTTGGAAGATTGTGCAGGCTTTGTATGAAATACTCCTTGGATCCTTTTCAAAGGAGGTTTCTAGTTAAACGTCAACATTTGCGTATTTCGCATTCTTTTCGATGAACTCCCTTCTCGGTGCTACCTCGTCTCCCATTAACATTGAGAATAAATGGTCTGCTTCTGCAGCCGACTCAATAGTAACTTGCTTCAAACTTCTATGGGAAGGATCCATTGTGGTAGTCCAAAGCTGATCAGGGTTCATTTCTCCCAGTCCTTTGTACCGCTGCACTCCAACTGAATCTTCTTTGCCTTCCGGAGCTATCTCTTTTGTCACTCGTATTCTATCTTCTTCTGACCACGCATAGCGCTCTGTTTTGCCTTTCTTAATTAGGTACAATGGAGGTAAGGCTATGTACAAGTATCCTTTTTCAATTAAGGCTCTCATGTATCGGAAGAAGAAAGTCAAAATAAGTGTTCTAATGTGACTACCATCAATGTCAGCATCGGTCATAATGATGATTTTGTGGTACCTAAGTTTCTCAAGATTCAACTCCTTTTCATCTTCTTCTGTTCCAAATGATACGCCAAGTGCAGTGATCATGTTTTTTATCTCGTCATTGTCATATATTTTGTGCTCCTGGGCCTTCTCGACGTTCAAAATTTTTCCCCGAAGCGGTAATATGGCTTGGAATTTTCGATCCCTACCTTGTTTGGCAGAACCGCCAGCAGAATCTCCCTCGACCAGGTACAATTCGCAAAGTGCTGGGTCTCGCTCTGAGCAGTCAGCGAGTTTTCCGGGTAATCCGGTCCCGGATAACACGTTTTTTCTTTGGACCATCTCACGTGCTTTTCTGGCAGCGTGACGGGCCTGGGCAGCAAGTACGACCTTTTGAACAATCTGCTTTGCTTCTTTTGGGTGCTCTTCCAAATATTCTAGAAGAATTTCACTTACACAAGTATCAACTGCGCCCATTGCATCTGAATTACCCAATTTTGTTTTGGTCTGACCTTCGAATTGCGGTTCCGCTATTTTTACAGAAATTACAGCTGTGAG
>CAZQDI010000195.1:0-7023 GCA_964591785.1 uncultured Roseivirgaceae bacterium | reverse complement strand
GAATGTATGCCCCAGGATTAGATATAGAGCTCATTGAAAGGTTGGGGCTCAAAACAGAAACGCAACGCACTTCGATCAATTTTATGGGGTGTTATGCGGCTTTCAACGCAATGAAACTGGCAGCAAACATTGTGAATGCAGACGAGAGTGCTCAGGTTTTGGTGATCTGCGTAGAGTTATGCAGCATCCACCTGCAGCCATCTAAAGATGATGAAAATCTGCTGGCGAATGCAATTTTCGGCGATGGTGCTGCGGCCTTGGTGGTCAATGGATCCAAAGGCAAAAAGACGCTCGAGCTTACCCGGTTCTACAGTGATCTGGCCTTGTCTGGAAAAGGTGAAATGGGATGGTTTATTGGAGATCACGGGTTTGAAATGAAGCTGAGTTCGAAGGTGCCAGAGGTCATTAAGGGCGGCATTGCTGAATTGACTGAGAGGCTGCTGGATCAAGTGGACCTTTCAACCGCAGATATTGACTTTTTTGCGATTCATCCTGGAGGCAAGCGCATCTTAGAAGTCATCGAACAGGAACTTAATATTACAAAAGAGCAAGATGCGCCTGCGAGAGAGGTGCTGAAATCCTATGGAAACATGTCTTCTCCGACTGTATTATTTGTAATCAAGCGGATCTTTGACCAACTGAAAAAAGAAGATGATCAGAAGCACATACTCAGTTTTGCTTTTGGTCCCGGGTTGACGTTGGAGAGCGCGGTATTAAAGACCCACCTCAATGCTTGAAAATCGTTCGGCCGAACTGGAAATCATGGATGACCTGGATATTTCAGGTCCGGTGGTGGCCCAGACGCTCAGAGAACTCAATACGATCAATAAACTTCTTGGCGGAAACCAGATCAGCGTGACAGCCTTCAAGCACATGATCAAAGGATACGAAGAAATCTCGCTGGTCGATTTAGGATGTGGAGGAGGTGACATCATGGTGGAAATGGCAAAATGCGCTCGAAAAAACGGCACGCGTGCTGAATTCCTCGGTATTGATGCAAACAAGCACATCGTGGACTATGCTGTTGACAATACGCGTGCTATCAAAGAGATTCGCTACGAAGCGATCAATATTTTTAGCAAGCATTATGAGCAAATGAAATTTGATATCGTGCACTGCTGTCTCTTCTTACACCACTTTTCCACCGATGATCTGATAAAATTGTTTAAAAGCTTTAGGCAGCAGGCTAACGTGGGTGTCATTGTCAACGATCTTCACCGACATCCCATCGCTTATTGGAGCATTAAGCTGCTCACTTCGCTATTTTCGAGATCAAAGATGGTTCGCAATGATGCGGCCGTCTCTGTAGCCAGAGGCTTTAAGAAGTCTGAATTGATAGAGATGATGAAGTCGGCGGGGATTGAAAATTATTCTTTGCGATGGAAATGGGCGTTTCGATGGGAACTTACCTTTTAGCGCCAGTCACCAAAAATCATGTTGCCACTGACATTTACTTCATTTGACTTGAAAAAATTCCTGAGTCCGTCAATCATCTCTGTTGAAGAGATTTGATCGTCGTTGTTGGAATCAAGCTCCGAAAATCCAACTTTAGCGGTATTTTGAGGTATGTTGTAGACCGTCAGCATATTAGAGTACTCCTCCCTCGAGATCATCTTGTCCTTATCTACATCAAACAGATCAAAGATGTATCTGCTGGTCCGGTAGATGTAGTAATCCAGGATCCGGGCATTCGGTGATTCAATCTGATTTCGAAAAAACTCGACCCAATCCCAGAGGGTTAGTTCCATGTCAGGGTTGTCTAAATCAATCAGTAATTGAACAAACAAGCGGTGCGCTTTCAACAGAATGAGCCGGGCACTTCTGGAATTCGGGTCCAAATTTAGCTGGGCAATGATCTTCCGTCCGACATTGATAAAATCATCGGGCTGCAATTTTCCATTTCGATCAATGTCTAAAACATTAAAGAGGTGGTGAACCTTTCTTTTTTGAATATCAGAAAATATTGATCGGGAAGTGTCTTTATTGGTGGCAAAGTCTTCCATTATGAGATCGAAGATACTAAAAAATTTCCACCCTTCCTTGCATTGTATAGCTTTGCAAAAATTTTTGAACCCCCCTTTATCTACAAGATGACCCAAGAAATTAAATCAATGCTTGCAGACCTTGAAATTGAAGAATTCAATAAAGGTGCTGCCTACGGTAATCAGTGGCTGGACTCCAATGCGGAGGTAATTTCCTCTTATTCGCCTGTTGATGGTGAAAAAATTGCGGAAGTCCAACTTGCCGATGATGAGGCCTATGACCAGGTAATGAACGAGGCACTGGATGCCTTCCAAGATTGGAGGACGATGCCCGCCCCTCAGAGGGGTGAAATCGTTCGTCAGCTGGGCAATGAACTTCGTGCCTACAAGCAACAGCTGGGCACCCTGGTATCCTATGAAATGGGTAAATCCCTGCAAGAAGGACTCGGCGAAGTTCAGGAGATGATCGACATCTGCGACTTTGCCGTTGGGCTTTCGAGACAGCTCTATGGACTGACCATGCATTCGGAGCGTCCTTCTCACCGAATGTACGAGCAGTGGCATCCACTTGGAGTGGTAGGGATCATTTCTGCTTTCAATTTTCCAGTGGCGGTTTGGTCCTGGAATGCGGCCATCGCCTGGGTTTGCGGCGATGTCTGTATATGGAAACCTTCCGAGAAAGCACCGATCTCAGCCATTGCCTGCCAGAAGATCGCGCAAAGAATCTTTGAGAAAAACGAGGTTCACCCGGGAGTGTGCGGCCTGCTCATTGGCGACGCCGAAATTGGAAAGAAACTGACGGCGGATGCACGCGTGCCGTTGATTTCTGCAACAGGCTCTACCCGTATGGGGAAGGCCGTTGGAGCAGTTGTTGGAGCCAGGTTAGGCAAAACGATTCTGGAGTTGGGCGGAAACAATGCGATGATCATTTCTCAGCATTCCGATTTAAACCTGGTCATTCCCGGAGCTGTGTTTGGAGCAGTCGGTACGGCCGGTCAGCGATGTACCTCTACCCGTCGGCTCATCATCCATGAAAGCATCTTTGAAGAGGTGAAGAACAGCCTCGTAAAAGCCTATGGTCAGTTGAAGATTGGCAATCCGCTGGACGAATCTAATCATGTGGGCCCGCTCATCGATACCGATGCAGTCGGGATGTACGAAAGCGCCATTCAGAAAGTAAAAACGGAAGGAGGAAAAACGGTGGTAGAAGGAGAGGTACTTAGTGGAGCTGGCTATGAATCCGGATGTTATGTAAAACCAGCGATCTACGAAGTGGAGAACAGTTACGAGATCGTTTGCAATGAAACGTTTGCGCCCATATTGTACCTGATCAAGTATCGCACGATAGAGGAAGCCATTGCCATGCAAAATGCGGTCCCGCAAGGCCTTTCTTCGGCCATCATGACGACAAATATTCGCGAGTCCGAGTTGTTCCTGTCTCATGCCGGGTCCGATTGTGGAATAGCTAATGTCAATATCGGAACTTCGGGAGCAGAGATCGGTGGAGCGTTTGGGGGAGAGAAAGAGACCGGGGGTGGAAGAGAATCAGGGTCCGACGCCTGGAAAGCCTATATGCGGAGACAAACGAATACCATCAATTATTCTACTGAGCTCCCGCTGGCACAAGGCATTAAGTTTGAACTTAGCTAAGCAGGTAGATAATCAGCGCGACCACCAGGATTAACGAAACCAAAAGAAAGGCTTGTCTTTGACGAGCCTTTTTTTGTCTTGTTTTGATTTTTTGTAGAAACAGCTGTCGTTTTTCTTCATCAAACTCTGCTGTCTTCTTGACAATTTTTTTCTTGATGTAATGGTAATTGTTTTCCTGGTAGATGGTCTTTAGTGACTTCTTCCGGCCCTGCAACAATGCCCTATTGTTGCGGTAGGATTTGACCATGTGATCTACTACACTATACAGTCCCATTGCGAATCAATTGCCGGTAGGTGTTGACATATTTAATGTGGTTCGGTAAAACTGATACAAACATAGCATCATCAACAGGTGACTGATGTCGTGTCGATTGAACCAGATGCTGAAGTCTAGCTGGAGCATGAGAACAGGAACTGAAAGCAGCATCCACCCAATCCCAAAGAGGTAGCCACGCCAATGTCTTTCTCCCTTTTTCAGTTCCTGGAAACTTACAATGCCCAGGACCAGCACGAGGCCAATGACCGTTTGAATGGTTACCCATAAAAATTTGAAATCGAGAGTGAGCAGGATGAAAATGACAAGTGTCTGCAAGCCTACCCCTTTGTTCCAATGACTCCGGTTGCTTTGCTGGAATACCCCCAACTCCAGGAAAGTGATGGACAGAATTGCCAGACTCCAGCCAGGGATCTTGCCTCTAAGGTCCAGGTAATGGAAGAGCAAATGCGATAGACCTCCAAAGAACGTCGAGCCCGCAAAGAGAAGGAAAAAGTAGCTCCACGACTTGAAGCTCCTGGAGGTGTCTGGGTGCTTTCTCAGTTTCAGGTAATAGAATCCACTCTGGGCAGTCATCATCCAATTAGTAAGGAAGACTACCGGCTCCATCAGGACGATTTCACGCCATTCAAGGACTACTTTTTCCAATCAGTCAGTGCTTCAGGGGTTCAGCCGACTAATCTACCGAAATCCTTGCATCTGCCTTTTCCAGAATCCCATGAATCTGAACCACATGCCGTTCTTCATGGCTCATCAAAAAATCGAAGCATTCCGGAACGTAAAATTTCATCTTCTCGCCCAGGGCGGTGGGAATCTTCACATTCTCCAGATTCCGAAGACGGGCCGTACGCATGAGCTGGTTGAACTTTTCTTTGTTGGCCAGAAAGGTATCAAAGGTCTGATTGGAAATCAGGTGTTGTCCAGGCTCGAAAAAATTGAATGTTTTCATCTTAAACCGCCGTTTTTGGCCTTTGGGTTTCATCGAATAAATGGAAAGTCTTCCAAGCAAGGTATGCTGCAGTCGATGTGTCTGGCGATCCAGCTGGGGGGCAGCGTGGATGGCTTTTTCGAAGTTGTCCAGGTAGATGTCGTAAACTTTATTGAGATGATCTACGACTTCGATGATTGACCATGTTTTGGAGTGCTCCTTCCAGCTGATCATTGCCGGATCTAGTTTTAATAGCCGATCATTGATGAGGTGGACCACCGCATTGGATCTTTGAAGCAATTGTTCGTAATAGTTTTCCATGTCCTTATCGTTTTGAATGCTCAAAGCTCACAAAGCCGGCGATCAAAAAAATTGATCTGTATCAATTATTCACGCAAGGCCCGCATTCTGCTAAAGGTCTCTGGCTTCATGTTCAGGTAGCTGGCGAGGTATTTCTGCGGAATCGCCAATAGCGCGGGCGGACATCGGTTCATAAATGCCTCGAAACGTTCTTTCGCGGTTAAAGTCAGGAGCTCGGATTCCCGGGAAAGCCGACCAAATAGAATTTGTTCCAGAAACTTTGCTTCCCATTCATAGAATTCCGGAAACTGCCCGAACATCTCGCCGAAATCAGTTCTGGAAATGGCCATCAGCTTTGAGGGGGTCAATGCTTCCAGGAATAGCTTAGAAGGCTTCTGGGTAATGAAAGAATCAAAGACCCCGCTCTGCTCCCCTTGATAGGAAAACCCTGCGATGGCCTTTTCTCCCTTATCCGTGATCATGTACAAGGCTTGTACTCCTTCGACGACTAGGTAAAAATACCTTTCGACGGCCCCCGCTTCCACCAGCAATTCTCGTGAGTTGTAGTCTTTTGGTTTGAAATGGGTGGAAAGGAATTGCAGCGCTTCTTCGGAAAGCTGGATGTATTTTCCGAAATAATTTTTAAACAAATCCCTGTAATTATCATTCACACTACAATGATATTTGATCTTCCTGCACTTTTGTAGGGGAATTAACGTTTTCGATTGTACAATGAGTAGTAATTTTAGACTATGAGAAAGGTTTTGTGGATACTGGTATTGGCCGTTGGTTGTAGTTCACCACAGGAAGATCTGTTCGATCCCCAGATCATGGCCGAAGCGTCGTTGTTTTCGTTGGATCAGGTTGGTGACAATCAGTACGAGGTCGTTCAGACTGAAATTGGAAAAGCTGAATTTGCCCAGGATGGAAACGTGGTTCAGTTGAAGATCACGCTGTCCGGCATGACACCCAATAGTTACAAGGCAGTTCACATCCACCACGGTTCGATAGAGGAGCCGGGAAGGCATTGGAACCGAGGTTCGTTTTTTGCTTCCTGTGATTCACTGAGTTTGGGAAGCTACTGGGGCAAGCCCTTCATTGGAGACGTGGGTAACGTAAGAATTGATGCGAGCGGCAATGGCCTTTTTACGCTCAGAACAGATTTGTGGAGCATCAACACCGGAGATCCCAGCGATGTGATTGGCCGACCGATCATCATTCACGATCAAGGTCAGGACTTTGCTGAGGAGTGCAATCCCAACCATGATCATAATCATTTGCATAGCAATCCAAAAATTGGAGGTGGTACCATTCAATTGGTTTCAGAAGTCCCTGTCAATAGCCAGGTGATGATTGAACCGGAAGCCATGCCTGAATTCCTGATCTGCAAGTAAGTGGATCTTTACACCCAAGAGCTCGAGGTACGCAATGAGCATCTTGACTTCAACAATCATGTCAACAACCTGGTGTACCTGCAATGGGCGCTGGACATTTCGAGGTCCCATTGGCTGGCCAGGATTTCTGATGCAATCGATCAATCCTACTTCTGGATGGTACGTACGCACCATGTGGAATACAGAAAGCAGGCGTTTCTTGGAGATCAGCTAAGGATCGAAACCTATGTCGAGGGCTATCGGGGTCCATTTTCGGATCGGGTGGTGAAAATTTACCACGGTGAGGAGTTGCTGGTGCATGTAAAGTCCAACTGGTGCCTGATCGAGCGGAAGACACAGAAACTGAAGCGCGTTCCCGAAGAAATTCAGCAATTATTTTATTGACATCCGATTATATTTGCCGTCCCCTGGGTATTAGTTCCAGAGGGCACCGTTACACATTTGGGGCATTAGCTCAGTTGGCTAGAGCGCTACACTGGCAGTGTAGAGGTCATC
>CAZQDI010000194.1:0-7136 GCA_964591785.1 uncultured Roseivirgaceae bacterium | reverse complement strand
AAAAGGAGCGCAGATCAATGTTTCAAACCGGTTAGAAACATTGATCTGCGCTCCTTTTCCCTTTCATGGAATTCATGAAGGGAAAAGGAGCGCAGATCAATGTTTCTAACCGGTTTGCTGATAGCTATTTGTCCACAGAAGATGCGGATGGTTTGGATGAAGCGCCATTACTTGAAAAGCCTAAGACTCAGGTTTTTTATGAGACACCAAAAAAAATCATTTCCATAAACAACAGTCCTGATCTTCAATTTTCTAGTAGCATAAATCCTTATCAAGGGTGTGAACATGGTTGTGTGTACTGTTACGCAAGAAATACGCACGAGTATTGGGGCTTCAGTGCGGGATTAGATTTCGAAAGTAAGATCATCGTCAAAAAATCTGCACCTGAACTGCTTGAGCAGGAATTTCTGAAAACAGGTTACACCCCGAGGGTCATTATGCTAAGCGGCAACACCGATTGTTATCAACCGCTGGAAAAACAATTTAAGATCACTAGGAAGCTACTGCAGGTTTTTGATAAATATCGCAACCCGGTTGGGATCATTACAAAAAATGCATTGGTTGCCAGGGACGTCGATGTGCTAGAAAGCTTGGCTGAACAGAACCTGGTCAGTGTGATTTTCTCAATCACTTCGCTGGATGAAAATCTCAGGAGACTCCTTGAGCCAAGAACTTCAAGTGCAACCAAAAAGCTCAAGGCCATGGAGCTGTTATCGTCGCGAGGCGTTCCTGTTGGCATTATGAATGCACCAATAATTCCTGGTTTGAACCATACGGAAACTCCGGAGATACTCCGGATGGCAGCTGAAGCAGGGGCAAAGTTTGCCAGCTATACGGTGGTGAGGCTCAATGGGCAAATTGATCAGATATTCAAAGACTGGGTAATCAAAACATATCCCGAACGTGCAGCGAAGGTCCTTAATCAGATCAAAGAGCTACACGATGGGAAGGTCAATGACAGCGAGTTTGGACGAAGGATCAAGGGTGCAGGAGCAATTGCTTCAATCATCAAAGACCTGTTTGAAGTAAACAGAAGAAAGTATTTCAAGGATAATCTCGAATTCCAGCTTTCAACAAATCATTTCAGAAAGGGCGGTAACTATCGACTTTTTTAAGACTGCAGTTCTGGGTTATTGTATTCCAGGTAGTAGTCTGAGAGCAGGTGCCAGAATGTTTGTGAGTATTTTCCGTCAGTTGCTCGAATTGTGAGTGTGGTTTGTTCTGGATTTTTGCCTGCATTGCTGTGGGTAAGCTGTGCCATCCTCCGAAAAACCTTAGATTCAGGTTGATTGAACACCGAAATCAGTCTCTTGACTCCCAAGTTACTACGCAAAGCCAATTTGATAAATGCTTCCATCTCTCTTGCTGGATACAGTATAAAAAGGGAGCCGTCGGCATGAAGGTGCTTGGAACATGCTTCAATTAGCTCCTGTTGACTTAAGTACCATGAATGCAAAGCGATGTTTTTTGATTGATCTTTTCCACCAGGGCTGCCATCATAAAATGGTGGATTGGTGATGATCACATCAAAGGGACCTTCACTCCTAAAATTCTGGACGGCAATGTTGTGAGCAAAGAGTCGATTGGTCCAGGGAGATGTACTGAAGTTCCTGCTAGCTTCTTCGGATGCTTTCTGATCCAATTCTACCGCGTCAATGCTGCTTGTACTGAGTTTTTGTGCAAGCATCAAAGAGAGTACTCCAGTGCCTGTGCCGATATCAAGGATTCTATTGGGTGCTTTCGGATTTTTCGATAACACTTCCGAAACCCAAGCACCAAAAAGACATGCATCCGTGGTGACCTTCATTCCTGAGCTGGCCTGGTCAATTCGGAACTTTTTGAAGTCAAAATAAGTATTCGGCACCCTACGAAGATACTATTACTCACTCATACCTCAATTTGCTGGCAGGGTTCGCTTTGGTCACTTTTGCAGTTTGCCAATAAATAGCTGAGATCCCTACTAAAAAAAGGAAGGCGATACTTATCAGAATTTCAATGGCTCCGAGTCCAGTTCTGTACTTCAATAAGAAATAAAGAAACAGCTTATCATAGAAGACGTAAGAAAAGGGAACTGCGATCAGGGCGGCGATGCCGATGAGTTTGAGAAAGTCTTTAGTTAGTAAGAAATAAAGGCTTGGGTTGGTAGCCCCCATGATCTTTCGCACAGCAATTTCCTTCGTTCTGTTTTCTGTGGTGTAGGAGACCATTCCTAACAAACCCAGGCACGAAATGGTGATGGCCAGGACGCTCAGTACACTAAAAAACTTGATCTGAGCCATCATGATGAAGTATGCTTCTTCTATTTCATCATCTAGAAAAGTAGGAGCGAAGTTTTTATTCTGATCAATTGTTCTCCAAATCTCTTCGAGTTCAAAAATGGTTTGTTTCATGTTTGAAGAACTAATATTGAGAATTGCATAGTTACTTTTCTCCAGGGAATGACGAATGATCATAGGCTCAATGGATTCAGTCAAAGGTTCGAAATTGAAATCTTTCAGAATACCACTTATTCTGCAGTTCGTACCATCGGCAAGTGTTATTTGCAGAGAATCTCCCTGGGACTTAAACACTTTTGACGATTTGATGAGTTGCTGATTGGCAAGGATTAACTCCTCGCTTTGGTTGCTTTTCTTTATCGATTCACTATCCCCCCAGGCAAGTTCGATGTGCATGTTTTCAATAAAGTCAGCCTGAACAAAGACTTGCTTGATGACCATCGTATCTTGGCCATTGGAAGTGCCTTCAATACTACTGTTCAAGGCAATTCCTGGCAAGTTCGAAGAAGCAGTTACGGACGTTACATTCGGATGCATTCCTAATTCATTGATCAAAATTTGTTGATCGATTCCGTTAAAAGGAATTGAGAGCATGTTGTCTGATTCAAAACCATGGTCACTATTCAAAACATAACGGTACTGTTTCCCTATGACAGCAACACCGATGATAAAAACAAGTGATAGGAAGAATTGAAAAATAAATAGCCCTTTCTTATATCCGGAAGCGCCATTCTTAGCATTCAGAATATCTCCTTTTAATGTTTGGAGCGGATTAAGTCGGGCAAAATACTTTGCAGGAAATAATCCAGCGAAGAAGCCCACCACGATTGTGAAACCCAAATAAACCAAGCCTTGATAGATATTGAGATCGGTATCGACCACCTCTGAGTAATATACCATATCCAGAAAACCCTCTTTCATGGGTACCATAATCCAGAATGAAAGGACTAATGCGACTAAAGCCATCAAAATGGTTTCGACGATGAATTGAGCTTTGATTTGTTCTTTTTGAACTCCAAGAACTTTTCTTATCCCGATTTCCTTCGCTCGTTGAAGGGACCGGGCAATCGTAAGGTTTGTATGATTGAAAATAGCTGGCATCAGAATGAGAATGCCCATCGCAACGAAAAATACCAATGCCGGCTGATCCCAGCCTACGCCGATAGGATTGCTCACGTTCCACTTAATGGGAACAATATCCGAAACCTCTATTGGAGACAAAGTTATTTTTTTCTGTGGATGGAAAACGCTTGCCTTCGCTGAGGTTTCACCAAGGGCATCGTACAATTGATCTTTGCTTGTTCCTTCACGAAGTAGGGCATAGGTATAATTGTTTCTAAAGTTGATCCAATCGTTATCCAGATCCAACTCAGCAAGACTCCTGTAAGTGGAGTACGCTGTGAGCATCTCGAAGTAGAAGTGAGTTTGGTGTAGATCTTTCATCACACCGGTCACATTGAACGTTCCTAGGTCAGTCTCAATCGCTTGCCCAATGGGATCATCGTCCCTGAACAGCTTCTTTGCAGCTTTCTCTGTGAGGATCAGGCTGAAGGGATCTTTAAGGGCTGTTTGGGGATTCCCTTGGGTGAGTTCAAAACTAAAGACGTCGAAAAAATCTTCTCCAGCGAAGTATCCCTTAAATTCAACGTCCTGGCCATGATGGTTTACCGATGGATTGAAGCCCGTATGAAAGGGAACAACCGCTTCAATAAATGGGTAGTTCGATTTAAGGTGGTCCGCAGTTGCGTGAAAGGTGGAACTGTACCTGCTATCCTTTTGATCATCAATAATCTGTGTATTGATCTGATAGATCCTTTCCTTTTTTTCGTGAAATTCGTCCAATAGATAAACCGCGACGGTCATAGTTAATGCGATTAAGCTGATGCTCATGCCGAGTGCAAGACCGAATATGTTTAGTGAAGTGAAAAATTTATGTTTTGAAAAATTCCGTAGTGCTATTTTGAAGTAGTTTTTGAACATTGCCATTGAGTTTTGAGTGTAGTAGGGAGTGTAGGATGCATCCTTTTTCCTCTTTTTTAGTCCATAGGAGAATACCAGAGAAAGGGCATTTTTCCAGTAGTTTAGGTCTGCTTTCAGCCGGCCAGATTGGTTTCGGTTGAACAAATAAAGTTCATCGAGATCACCCTTCAAATCTTCTAAGTCGGCTCTACCTGCAAATGCCTTTAGCAATTGTTCAGCAAGTTTGGGAGGAGCAGGTGGATGGTTTTTCTTACTCATTTCTCAGGTTGATTGCAGGATTAACCTTTGCGATTTTATTGACCTGCCAGAAAATGGCAAGTGCGCCCAATAGTAGTGTGATGAATACACTAAGAAAGATTTCAATGAAACCTACTCCATCACTGAACTTATTGTACATCTGTATGAGTACCTTGTCATAGAAGAAATAGGAAAGAGGAATAGCGATAAGCAACGCAATACTCCAAAGCTTGATGAATAAGCTGGCGAGTGTCGTAAACAAGCTTTTCAAGTCAGCACCAAGAATTTTGCGGATCGCCACCTCTTTTGTTCGATTCTCTGTAGTGAATATGACCATCCCCAGCAGTCCTAGACATGAAATGGCAATCGCCAGGGTTGCCAGGAAACCAAAGATCTTTAACCCAATTTGAAAGAAGGTATATGCTGAGTCAATCTCGTGCTTCAATAGCGTTGCAGAAAATGTCTGATTTGGGAACAAACCTTCCCAAACTTCTTCAATTGCAGCGTAGGTAGCACCGCCTATTGGATTGCTCATGGATAGTATGGCATAATTCAGGTTAGCCTTATTTGCACGGATTAGCATCGGTTCTATTCGATGATTAAGGGGTTCATGGTTATAGTCTTGAACCACTCCAACAATTTGTGCACGCTTACCATCTTTAAGTGTCAGAAAAGTGCTGTCAATCCCTTGATTAACAATTCTTAATTTACGCATCATGGTTTGATTAGCGACCACTTGTTCGATTTGAAAAGTCTCGTCCGTAAGTCCATGTCCCCATTCAAATTCCAGATCCATGTGGCTGAAAAAAGCTTGATCTGCAAACACTTCTCTAACATATAGTGAGTCTTGCGACGCAGGGAAGAAGACAAACACCCCGTTATTCAGCGGAGTGCCTGGAATACTGGAACTGAAACTGAGGGTTTTGACACTGGCCATCTTGCTGTATTCGCTACGGATCAGTTTCAAATCCTGCTGTTGCGTTGGGATGATGAATGTATTCTCAACGGCAAATGGATATTCATGTCCTCTGGCTTCCTGGTACTCTTTGGCTAAAACTCCGATCCCGATCATGAAACCAAGAGTTAGCGTAAATTGAACTACCAGTAAGCCTTTTCTCAGCCCTGAAATTGAAACTTTTTGATTCGAAACATCAGAACGTAAGGCTTGAATGGGAGAGATCTTTGCAAAATAGGAAGCAGGGCCCATCCCAGTGATCAGGCCCGTAACAACTGCAAAGCTTACAAATGCTCCCAGTAGGGATAGTGACGGGCTCAACGACAAAGCAGCAGAACCCATTAACATACTGATGAACTCTGTCCTAATTACGTTGAAAATCAATGTAGAAAGTACAACAGCCAGTAGGCAGATAATGACCGTTTCGACAAGAAACTGACCCATAATTTGCTTTTTATGACTTCCCATTACTTTCCGCACACCTACCTCCTTGGAACGCTTCAAGGCGACAGCAACTGACATATTTGTATAGTTGAAACAGGCGGGAATGAGGATAAGTAATGCAA
The DNA here is from genome assembly GCA_964591785.1 of uncultured Roseivirgaceae bacterium. Lineage (GTDB taxonomy): Bacteria > Bacteroidota > Bacteroidia > Cytophagales > Cyclobacteriaceae > Ekhidna. Next base: position 1,122 of record CAZQDI010000194.1, on the reverse strand, counting down.
GACCAAAGAAGAAGATCATGGTGGGTCGATCGAACTCAAGTCCGATCGTATCACTCATCATATCGCCCGGCGTGATGTCAGTCAGAGGTTGAATTTCATACGTTGCTTCCTGTTGCTCTTTCTGAAATTCAGCCACGCCTGATCTACTTAGGTAGTTGATCTGCTTCATTAGCTCATCTTTCTTTTCAGGTTGGATGTTGAAATAGTAGTAGTTGCTTCGAAACTCAGTCCAGTTTGAGGAACTCATTTGAGCAGTGAATTTCTTTGAGCTGGAAAACCCAATTAGAAAATCAAACATGAGGTGTGTCTTCTTTGGGAATTTCTCCAAAACACCTCCAACCAGCAATTGTCCGTGCGACTTTGTTTGGATTACTTTATTTAGCGCAGGCTGATCTCCAAAAAGCTTTGTGGCTAATTCCTTTGTAATAATAACTTGGTTCGGAGCATTCAAGGCTTCCGGACTGCCAGCTGCCAGTGGAAATGAAAATACATCAAAGAAGCTGGGCTCGGTATAGTACCCCCAGGACTCTATTTCATTCCCGCTATTGACAAGAATCGGAAAGAAATGATCATTGATATGAACGGAGGCATTTATTCCGTTAATCTGATGATCCATTGCATGCGTGAGTGCCGGGGGAGAAGATGCATAATGATTGAGGTCCCCAGTCTCAATCAACTTTGTCGTCAGTCGATAGGTATTTTGAGCGTCAGGATGAAACTCATCAAACTGCGTGAGTTCTACTAACATCGCGAGTGCCAGTAAGGCAATGGACATTCCCATGGACAGTCCGGCCACATTGATTAAAGTAAAGGCCTTCTGTTTTTTAAGGTTACGGTAGGCAATTTTGAAATAATTTTTAAACATAGTCATTGAGTTTTTTGAGTAGTGGGGCGAGTAGCTGGCTTTCCTTTTTCGTTTTCTCAGAGCGTACGATGAGGCGATTGAAAGAATTTGTCCATAATATCTAAAGTCAGCCCTCCATTTTCCTTTCTTGGTACGCTGAGTATAGTAGATTTCATCAAGGTCGCCGAGTATATCTTCCAGGTCTGCGCTCCCAATACATTTGAGAAGTAGGTAAGTAGCAAGCTTGGGTGGGTTCATTTGATCGAAAGGTTAACCTT
>CAZQDI010000193.1:0-7193 GCA_964591785.1 uncultured Roseivirgaceae bacterium | reverse complement strand
TCCTGCTAGCTCGGCGTTATGTTTAATTATTTTTCCGCAGAGTAATTTTTAACCTCCAAGATTAATGGAAAAGGATAAGAACAATCCGTTAAAATCAACATGGAATATAATTAGCACAATAGCAGGGGCAATTGGATTGGTTAATGTATCTAAGGACATCTTTTTATGGGCTGACTTCTTTCAATTATTATTAGCACAGTATCGAAATATTGTTTACTGGCCTTTTGAAATCCTACCATTCAAAATCCCAAACCTTCTAAAAGACTATTTATTTTTTGGAACACTATTTATAACAATTTCAAATAGATATAAGAGTCACAGAGGTTCCAAGTTTAACTTATGGATTCTGATTTTCTGGTTAACATGGCCAGCAGCTATAGTTTTCTCTATTCAGGATATTTTGTACTCTGGAGATAACGATGAAAAATTACTGAAAAAGAAAGTCGAATTGTTGATATGGAGGTGGATTGGTTCTGTTTTCTTGATATTTTTCGTCTTCCTGTTGATAAGCTCTATGATAAATAGCTAAATGGAGATACTCTAGAAAAGAGAATTGAACATATCAGTCGCTAAAGTGGCATGTGCAAACGGACTTCCGACCTGCTGACCTCCTCCCGAAAAACTGTACGATTTAAAACTAGAGTATCGGGCAATCATTAATAGATTGAAAACAGAGAATTGCTATGAAGAAATCAAAATTTACTAAGGCGCAAATTGCATTTTCGATCAAACAGTCAGAGACAGGCGTTAAAGTTTCAGAAGTCTGCCGAATATGGGTGTGGGTGAGGCGCCTTCCAGAAATGACTGAATGCCAATGAATACAGATTCATTTCATAGCTAATCTTCTTGATTGAATATCCATTGAATTAGAGTTCCAAACTGAGACACTTTTAAAAAATCTGTATATGACCAAAAGAAGGATTTCAATAATCCAAGGGATAGTTTGATTCAATTACTCCATAGCTTTCAATTAATTCAACAAATTCTTCACTTTCGAGGAACTCGGGAAAGAAGGGACTTACTCCTTTTGCCAATTGATTGTAAGTGTAGCCCATTGCTGCTTTAAAATCATTATGAGATTCAAAATCCCCATAGCCTTTATATGCTAGAAGATTTTTGATATTCCTTGATCGTATTTCAAATGTCTTCTTGCAGGTTTTCAAAGCCAACTCTTCCAGCCCTTCTTCAAATAAATACCCTACAATTACATAACTAATTATCGGATCAACAGAAGCCATTTCAGCATTTAGAAAGTAAGGAAGGTAATTGGCGCTCGTTCCACTTCCATTGAGGAATATTTGAGCTAATTTGCCGTCTATACTCTTACTGTCAATTTTTATTGCTCTGTTCAGGTATTCATTTGCTTCAAACTTTCTACCCATCTTTCTTAATAAAAATCCCTTATAGGTGTAAAAAGCTTGAAGGTTATACTTTCTATATTCATCATCAGAAGATTCAGCAATTGCTAAAGCTTTATCAATGTATTGCATGTCTCTGAAGCTAAGATCCTTGTGATAGAGTTTTGAAATCTCGAAATAAGCCGAGGATTCTGCAAGAGTAAACCCTTTATCCTTGCTCTCGCTAGCTCTTTGCATATGATATTGTATACTTAAAAACGAATTAAATGGGTCAACCGATGCTTCATATGCCTCCGAATCTTTCCAAGATCTGCATCTCCCTCTCACCTCATTTTTGCACAACAATGATAATTCCGAAATGAATCCCACTTCATCATACAAAGAGCTCATAACTTCTTCGTACCATAAACCTTCACTTACCTTGCTCTTGAATTGGAACCTATGAATGATGATGCTATCTAAGTGGCCTTTATCCGCATAATTATCTAAAATCGAATTTCCATAATTGTACTTGAGATAAGAGAGCTCTTCAGGTAACTGAGAAAAAACGATCGAAGAAATGAATAAAACTAAAACAGAGCTTATTGCTTTCATAAGTAGTTTTTTATGATGAGTTCATTGAAATTGTTCCACATGCAGGATAACGAATTTAGCGTGCCCTAGCAAATCAATGGCCCGATTTGATGCTCTGGACTTCTTTTGCCTTCTTAAGCTCATATTCCATTTGCAAACCAATCCATGGATCAGGAGATGGATTAGGTTCCATTGCAAGCCTATATCATAGAGCAAAATTGAGTCTCTGTCTCAGGGATGAAAACCTTACCAATCCCCCCATCCATTCAACAATCTCTTCCACTTTTCTATGCAAATTCCCACCATTAACCACATAATCCTCATGTTTGTAAATAAAATTTCATAAAACAGCAACCCTATCTAACATTCGATGTCTTTGAAGAAAACTGAGCTATAGCAACATGAAATTAAACGAACTAAAAACCTACTACCTGACATCGTACTGCCTCTACCTTATTCCCCTTCTGGGCTCCACGCAAGATCTCACCATTCCCCTTCCAAAGCTTGTCTTTGTGGAAGGAGGTGAATTTAAGATGGGTTGCTTGGTTGAACGTGATACCAGCTGTTTCAGCGACGAAAAACCAGCATTGGATGTAGTCCTGTATGATTATTGGATTGGATCATATGAAGTAACCAATCTGGAATACGCGGCATTCCTATCCGAGCAAGGTAACCAGAAAGAAGGGAACAGTCACTGGTATGAAATGGATGAGTACGCCTTGATTAAAGAAACAGAAGATGGGGTTTTTAAACCAAAGAAAGGCTTTGAACAGCACCCGGTGAACAACATCACCTGGTACGGTGCCACTGCTTACACCGATTGGCTGTCCGAAAAGACAGCTAAAACCTATCGACTTCCCACCGAGGCCGAATGGGAGTTTGCGGCCAGAGGGGGCAAGCAAAGCAAGGGTTCCATTTACTCTGGAGGCGACAACCTGGAGGAGACCAGTTGGTCTTTTGAATATGCCATTAACTCAAAAGTGGGCTGGGATATTGAAGACAAGGCAGGCACCTTTCCTGTGGGTCAAAAAAAGCCGAACGAGTTGGGAATCTATGACATGACCGGCAACCTTAGTGAATGGGTGAGTGATGTATATGACTATCGTTATGCAGGGGGCATTGACCCTACAGGGCCGGCAGTCGGTGGCCTCCGCATCGTACGTGGAGGCAGCTGGGATCACGATGACGTCGAAGCTCGCAATACGGCCAGAACCCGGGCAAACCCTGCCAGTCAGTTTACAGCCAATAAGGGCTTTAGAGTGGTGATGGAAAAAGACTTTTTCTCCAAAATTGAAACAGTTGCAAAAAAACATGACCTGAACGGTGTAGTCCTGATCAAAAAAAGAGATGCGGTCATTTACCAGACGAGCTTTGGAGTTACCGACCTGGACCAGGGAACTCCGATGACGCTGGAAACTCCATTTCCCATTATGTCAATTACCAAGATTTTTACCTCGACCCTTATTCTGCAACTGTTGGAAGAAGGCAAAATAGACCTAGACCAAAGTATAGGTACCTATCTGCCGGGTTATGAAGGACCAGCCGCTCAAGTTGTTACCATACATCAGCTACTCCATCATACTTCCGGTATCCAGGCCGCTGAGGTCGCGATGGAGCAAGACGGAGAAACTCCTAGTATTTATGCGAATCGATATTCGACGGATCAGCTCCTGGAGCGCTATTGCAGTGGTCCACTGGTTGCTGAAGCAGGTACCACATTTGACTACAGTAATGCCGATTACATCCTCTTAGGGAAAATCATCGAAAACATTGAGGGCGACACGTACGAGAATGTACTGCATCGCAGACTATTAGATCCATTGGAGATGCATAAAAGTGGACTGATTACAGATACGAATTTTGAAAAGCTGGAACTCGAAAAAGGCTTTCCGGCAGGATATTCATGGGATAACTCCTCGGAGACCCTTTCAAAGGACGCACCGGTTTATATTCAAAACTTCTATGCGTCGGGTGCCATGTATGCAACCCTTGGTGACCTCGGAAAATTCTCTGACGCACTCTTTTTGCATCAATCCCTTTTGAGTGAAGCATCAATGAAGCTGCTTTTGCAAACGTTTCCCGGAGGGAATCAATATGGATACGGGCTTTGGGTCAGGTTCAAAGACCGTGGAAAGCAAATTGTTAAGCTGGCACAACGTCCTGGTCAAAACTTAGGAATCAACACCATGTTTACCTACATTTTTGACCATGACATTGCCATACTTGCCTTCCTAAATTCGGATAAAGTCAGTATTGATGACATGACTGCATTTATTCAAAAGCAAATAATCAAGTAAGGCCGGCGATTCGCGACAAGTAACACATTCCTGCCCTACCCCCATTTTGGATGCGAGTCTATTCCGTCCTTAGTTGCTCGACTGGCTTCATTCGCATCGACATTAGAATTTGATATAAGTTCGCCGCGATGACGATTAGCACCAAAAGCAGCAAGCCTACAACGTAGTTGAACCATCCAAAGCTAATGGAGTAGGCAAAGTTGTTCAACCATTTGCCAGACAGGACATAGACAATTGGCCAGGAAACCAGTGATGAGATGATAAGTAGCAAAATGTATTCGCGCAGTAAAACGATCGTGATGTGTTTTTGCGAAGCTCCCAGTACTTTTCGAACTCCAATCTCTTTGGTTCTCTTCCTAAAGGAATAGATCGCCAAGCCGAAGGCACCTAAGGCGGCAATCAGAATACTGAGTAGCGTAAACCAAAACATCATCTTACTACTCGCCAATTCCCGCTTATAGGTTTGTTTTATTTCATCTTCAATGAACAGCAACTCCATGGTTTTATCCGGATTGAAGGCAGCGTACACCTTCTCAATCTCCTCAATTTGCTCAGTAAGGGCTTTCTGAGGACTTAATTTCAGGTTTAAATAATCAGTATAATGTTCATGCTTATTGATGTATAGGATCAAGGGCTTGATCTCCTCGTACAATGATTGATAATGGAAGTCCTGGACAATTCCAATTACCTTTCCTTTTCTGGTTTCTCGTGAGCCGGTGTAGATAGTCAGGTCCATACGCTCTCCGATGGCTACGCCCCCAAGCTCATCTACGGCCTTTTGATTGAGAATAAAAGCTTGCTTTTGATCTGAGAGGGAAGCCGCATTGAAGTCTCTCCCCTCCGTGAGTTTGATGTTGAACGTGTTGAGGTAGTCTTCATCTACCCCAAGTGTATACCATTCTACATCACTCATCTCGGTGCGATCGGGAAATGCTGCATTAAATCCATGAAACCCTTCCCCCAAACCAACGACCGTACTGGAAATCGCAATTTCCTCCACAAAAGGAAGCTGACTCAATTGCTCCTTCAGCGTGGCATAGTTCTTGGCATCGTGATCATCCACCATGCGAAGTGCAATACGAAAATCTTTGTCAAAACCTGCATCCTTTGATTGCAAGTAGAAATATTGTCTGACCAGCATGATCGTAAACAAGATGAGGACCATCGAGATAGAAAACTGCACTGTCACCAGTAGTTTCCGCTGAGTTCCCTTATTCATGTACTTTCCCAGATTATTTCGGATGATGTCCACCGGGTTAAATTTGAGCGCGGTAAATGCAGGATAAATGCCCGCAATGATTGCGAGAATCAGGGCAGCACCAACCAGCACGACCACGGTTTGGAAATTGAGCAAGAAGTTAAGGACCGTCGCTTTATCCAGAATCTGTGTGATTGTTAAATCCCAAAGCGCCAGAAAACAGACAAAGGAAATCCCAATGGAAAAGCAGATCATCATGAGTGCTTCCACAAGAAACTGCTTGATGAGTTGACTCTTTGCAGATCCCATGGCTTTCTTCACACCAATTTCACGAGTTCTTTGCTGACTATTCGCCGTCGTGAGATTAATATAATTGATGATTGCAATCAGCAAAATGAAAATACCTAATGCCAAAAAGAACCCCACGTTAATTTGTGTATTGTTCGCCTTCCATTCCCCCTGTCGGTTTGAATTAAGGTGAATTTCAGTCAGTGGCTGTAGGACCATTTTGGGGTCATTGCTGGTGTATCCCGGATTGGCATGTTCTGTGAGCAACGCATTCCCTTTTTTCTCAACCTCTTCCGTATCAATCGATTGATCGAATCGTGCGTAGAGGTAAGTGGACGGATAAAACCAGTTGTTGTACCAACCGGCAATTTGATCTAAACTCTTAATGGAAGCAACAAAGTCGAAGCTTAAATGTGTATTGTAGGGCAAGTCTTCAATTACTGCCACCACATTAAACTCAACATCGCCAGACCCTTCATCATAGCTCAGCTTCTGACCAATGGGATTGCTATCTCCAAAGTAGGCCAGGGCCTTGCTTTGAGTAATGGCCAATTGAAATGGAGCCTCAAAATTCTCGTTCAAAGCCCCCTGCACAACCTTTAGAGAGAAAATTTCAAATACTGAGGCATCTGCAAAGACAAATTCATTTTCCTTCACCTTATCATTTTCCTGGTACTTAAGATAGCCAGGCCAGGGAAGCATCCGACTAAATTCGGCTTCACTCGCGAGAGATTCCCTGTACACCTCCATCAAGGGAACTGGAGCCTTGGCAGATTCTTGATAGTGTCCGTCATCCATAGAATTGATGGCAATTCGATAAACATTTTGGGGCGACTCAAAGAATTTCTCGTAACTCGTTTCCTGAATATAGTACAGAAAGAGAATTGAAAAAGCAGTCATCCCAATGACAAGACCTACCACATTGATGCCTGAAAAAAGTAGGTTTTTTCGAAGTACCCTTAGAGAAATTTTAAAATTATGATTCCAGAGCCCTTTGTTAATTGAGTGTTTCATGAGTGTCGGGTTTTTAAAGTTTGACCATCTAAAAAATTTGAGTGTATCAAAAAGAAAAGTACGACGGGCGTAGACAGATCCTTTCTCCGTTACTTTGATATCGAAAAGTTCGAAAAGATCGCCTTCGATCTCTTCGAGGTGGTCTTGTCTGCAAAACCACTTCAAGAATCTTAATACCCAAATTGGAGGCCCCTCATTCATGATAGAGACGGTCTAATCCGTTTGTAAAGACTGACTCGAATTTCATAAAGCTGATCCAATATGACTTGCCCAGCATGTGTCAGGGTGTAAATTCGCTTTCTGCGACCTCCTCGTTGGTTGGTCGCTCCTCCCATTTGGGACTTGAGCAGTCCTTTTTCTTCCAGCCTTCTCAATACCGTGTGAATTGCGCCGATATTCACCTCTCGACCCGTGGTTTCTTTGATTTCAGCTACAATGGCCACACCATAGGCCTCTTCTTTCAGG
>CAZQDI010000192.1:0-7270 GCA_964591785.1 uncultured Roseivirgaceae bacterium | reverse complement strand
GGAAATCATCTGCTTTTTCCATTACCACTTTTTCCGGCATTTGAAATGCTAGGATTGACATATCTTATTATTTATCTTAATTAATGAATATTACTTAGAGTACAATTCGACAATTAATTGCTCCTTAATGTTCTCAGGGATTTCTTCACGACTTGGCGCATTGAGATACTTACCATTCATATTTACAGAATCCCACTCCAACCAAGAATAACTTCTCGCATTAGACTTTAAGCTGTCAGTAATTGCCTCTAAGGATTTCGATTTTTCCCTTACTCCAACTATGTCACTTGGTTTTAATGAATAAGAAGGAATATTAACCACTTCACCGTTCACAGTGATGTGTTTGTGAGATACTAGTTGTCTTGCCCCTCTTCGAGTGGGAGAGATACCTAAACGATAGACGGTATTATCAAGTCTTGCTTCCAACAACTGCAAAAGAATCTCCCCTGTAATACCACTTTTTCTAGACGCTCTATCGAATACATTCGCAAACTGACGCTCGAGAACGCCGTAGGTATATTTCGCCTTTTGTTTCTCCGCAAGCTGTATTGCATATTCAGATTGCTTCTTTCTTCGTCCTCTCCCATGTTGTCCTGGAGGATAAGCTTTCTTTTGTGCTGCTTTGCTTGATCCAAAAATCGGTTCTCCAAATTTTCTTGAAATCTTAGCTTTGGGCCCGGTATATCTTGCCATTTCTGAACTCTTATTTAAAAATTCTTAAACTCTTCTTCTCTTTGGTGGACGACAACCATTGTGCGGAAGTGGAGTAACATCTTTGATAAGTGTCACATCAATTCCTACATTTTGAATTGTCCTTATTGCTGACTCTCTACCTGCCCCAGGTCCTTTAACAAAAACCTCTACCTTTCTCAACCCAAGATCGTACGCTTTCTGCGCACATTCTTGTGCTGCGACTTGCGCTGCATAAGGAGTATTCTTCTTAGAGCCTCTGAAACCCATCTTTCCAGCAGAAGCCCAACTGATTACTTGCCCAGTCTCATTGGTCAATGAAATGATAATATTATTAAAGGATGCTTTAATATGTGCCTGTCCAATGGCAGAGACTGCCACAACGCGCTTTTTAGCCTTATCTTTTCTTTTCTGTGCCATCTATTTATTACTTAGTAGCCTTCTTCTTATTCGCGACCGTTTTTCTTTTTCCTTTTCTAGTCCGGGCATTATTTTTAGTGTGCTGCCCTCTAACTGGAAGACCCCTTCGATGCCTCAACCCTCTATAACATCCAATATCTAAGAGCCTCTTAATGCTAAGTTGCACTTCACCTTTAAGCACACCCTCAACCTTATAATTTTCTCGGATGATACTTCTTATTTTCCCACCTTCATCATCAGTCCAGTCTTGCACCTTCTTATTAAGATCAACACCAGCCTCATTTAGGATCTTCTGGGCAGAGGTTTTGCCTATGCCAAAAATGTAAGTAAGCGCGATCTCACCTCGCTTATTATCGGGAATATCTACTCCTGCAACTCTAGCCATAATTATCCTTGTCTTTGTTTAAACTTTGGATTCTTTTTGTTAATTACATAAAGCTTCCCTTTTCGTCTGATGACTTTGCAGTCAGCACTTCTTTTCTTTACGGATGCTTTTACTTTCATTTTATTCTTTTATTAAAATCAGTTTGAAACTGTATTATTTATATCTATATACTATCCTACCTTTAGTCAAGTCATAAGGTGACATTTCCAACTTCACTTTGTCTCCTGGTAAAATCTTTATGTAGTGCATTCTCATTTTACCAGAGATGTGTGCGATCACTTCGTGGCCATTCTCCAGCTCAACCCGAAACATTGCATTTGATAGTGCTTCGATGATTTTGCCGTCTTGCTCTATGGATGCCTGCTTTGCCATTATGCCGCTTGTGTTCTTCCTTTTACTCTTCCCGACTTCATCATTCCCTCATAGTGTCTCATCAACAAATAGCTTTCTATCTGCTGTAATGTATCTAATATTACCCCTACCATGATCAACAAAGAAGTTCCACCATAAAATTGAGCAAAACCTTGATTCACACCTGCAATCATTGCAAAAGCAGGGAGAATTGCGATAATCGCCAAAAAGAATGCTCCTGGTAAGGTTATTCTTGATAGGATGTTATCCAAAAAGTCGGCTGTCTGCTTGCCTGGTTTTATTCCAGGGACAAAGCCACCGTTTCTTTTCATGTCATCAGCAATCTGGGTTGGATTTATTGTGATAGCAGTGTAGAAGAATGTAAAGACAATGATCATGATAGCAAATGTCAGGTTGTACTGCCATGATGTGAAATCAGAAAATGTAACACTAATCGAATTTGCCAACTCACTATCTTCTCTCCAAAGACCCGCTAACATTGCTGGCAGGAACATTATTGACTGTGCGAAGATAATAGGCATCACACCTGAAGCGTTAACTTTCAGAGGGATGTACTGACGTTGACCTCCATAGACCTTATTCCCAACAACTTGTTTAGCATACTGAACAGGTACACGCCTAACCGCCTGAACCAAGGCCACCGTTACTAATACAACAAAGAACAAAGCAACAAGCTCCAAAACAAAAAGTAGAAGCTCACTCATTCCTCTTGTATAGCCTTCTGCAACTAAGCTTCCTGGAAATCTAGAGATGATATTGATCATTATCAGCATGGATATACCATTTCCAATACCCTTATCGGTAATCTTCTCCCCAAGCCACATACAGAATATCGTTCCCGACGTAATAATGACCACAGAGGTGAATTTCCAAAAGAAGGTATTGCTGATGATCGCTTCTGCAGGAACAGCAGCCGAAACAAAGCTAAAACCTTGCGCAAAACAGATTGCTATAGTCAATACTCTTGTAAGCTGGTTAATTTTCTTTCTACCACTATCTCCCTCTTTCTGAAGTTTCTGAAAGTACGGCACTGCCACAGTCATCAACTGAAGTACAATTGATGCAGAGATGTAAGGCATGATTCCCAAAGCAAAAACAGATGCATTACTAAAAGCGCCTCCTAAAAAGGTGTCTAGCAATCCAAATATGCCAGTAGCTTCGCCTGACAACTTGGATGGATCTATTCCTGGCAACACAACGAAAGAACCAATGCGAAATATGATCAAAAAACCTATGGTATTTAAAATCCTGGTTCTCAGTTCCTCAATGGAAAATATGTTTCGTATGGTTTCTATGAATTTCTTCATTATTCTACTACAGTGATAGTACCCCCAGCTCCTTCAATTGCTTCCTGTGCCGATTTGGAAAACTTGTGAGCTGAAACTTTGAGTGCAGCGCTGATCTCTCCCCTTCCCAAGATCTTTACAAGGTCTTTTTTACCTGCCAAACCATTTGCTTGAAGAACCTCAGGAGTGATTTCCTTGAGCTTTTTTGCTTCACTTAATTTTTGCAAATCATCAAGATTAATAGGCTTAGCAACCACCTTGTTGTTGTTTTTAAAGCCAAACTTAGGAACTCTTCTCTGCAATGGCATCTGACCTCCCTCAAATCCGGTTTTTCTAGAATATCCAGATCTCGATTGAGCACCTTTATGACCTCTAGTTGAAGTCCCGCCTCTACCAGAACCTTGACCTCGACCTACTCTTTTCCTGTTCTTTGTAGAGCCTTCTGCTGGCTTAAGTGATTCAAGTCTCATTACTTAACTTCTTTAACTTCTACTAAATGATTTACAGTCCTGATCATACCTTCTACCGAAGGAGACAATTCCTTCTCAACGGATCTATTGATTTTGCCTAAACCAAGTGCTTTGATGGTCCTTTTCTGATTTTCTGGACGCTTGATTGTGCTTCTTCTCTGAGTAATTAGAACTTTCCCCATTGTCTTATCCATTGAAAACTTTATCTAAACTAACCCCACGTTGCTGTGCAACAGCAAAAGGATCTCTCATCTTATTTAGTGCATCGAAAGTGGCCTTCACAACGTTATGTGGATTCGACGATCCTTTAGACTTTGCTAGGACGTCATGCACACCAGCACTTTCCAACACAGCACGCATTGCACCACCTGCAATCACTCCAGTACCCGCAGCTGCTGGCTTAAGCAACACATGACCACCTCCAAACTTCCCAATTGCCTCATGTGGCACAGTTCCTTTGAAGACAGGTACTCGAACTAAATTTTTCTTAGCATCGTCAATACCCTTGGTAATTGCATCAGTCACTTCATTGGCCTTCCCTAGCCCATAACCCACAACTCCATTACCATCTCCTACTACTACGATAGCAGAAAAGCTGAATCTTCGACCTCCTTTTACAACTTTTGCAACCCTTTTGATGGCAACTACTCGTTCTTGAAGATCAATTTCGCTTGCTTTTACTGATTTTATATTACTTTGAGACATACTTTCTTATTCTTTAGAATTTCAGCCCTCCTTCACGTGCTCCTTCAGCAAGAGATTTTACTCTGCCATGATAAGGATATCCACCTCGGTCAAATATTACTGTTTCTATTCCAGCATTTTTAGCATTCTCAGCCAACTTTATTCCTACCTCTTTGGCAATCTCAACGTTGAGGCTTTGCTTCCCTATCTCCTTAGTTGAGGCTGAAGCCAAAGTTTTTCCGTTGATATCATCTATCAACTGGGCATAGATTCCCTTATTACTCTTGAAAACTGAAACTCTGGGTCGCTCAGGAGTCCCAGAGATCTTGCTTCTAATACCGAGCCTAAGTCTTTTTCTTCTTGCTGTTTTTGAAATTGCCATATCTTATTATTTAGCAGCAGTTTTACCAGCTTTTCTTCTTACTTGTTCACCTACAAACCGAATACCTTTCCCTTTATAAGGTTCCACTTTTCTCAACGATCTGATTTTAGCAGAGACTTGTCCAACTAATTGCTTATCAATTCCTTCGACAGTCACGATTGGATTCTTCCCTTTTTCTGTCTGTGCAGAGACTTTTATTTCTTCGGGTACCGCCAAATAAATACTATGGGAGTAGCCAAGATTCAGCTCCAAAACGTTGTTTTGAACGGAAGCCTTGTACCCAACTCCTACAAGCTCCATATCTTTCTTATACCCAGTATTAACTCCCTCCACCATATTGTTTACCAGAGATCTGTATAAGCCATGCATGGCTTTATGTCTCTTTTGCTCAGTGGGTCTTTCGAGCGTAAAAACTCCATCTTCCAACTTGCAATCCATATCAGGATCGATTTGCTGAGAAAGTTCTCCCTTCGGGCCCTTAACGCTTACAAGGTTCTTGTCTATTGTAATGCTAACTCCCTCAGGTAAATTAATTGGTGCTTTTCCTATTCTGGACATCTCATTCTAATTAGTAGACATAACATAAAACCTCACCACCTATATTTTCATTTCGAGCTTCCTTGTCAGAAATAACTCCCTTAGAAGTGGACAAAATGGCGATTCCAAGTCCATTTAAGACCCTTGGTAAATTTTCGGCTCCGGCATATTTTCTCAAACCCGGGGTACTTACCCTTTCGAGTTTAGTAATCGCGGACTGTTTAGTCTGAGGATTATATTTCAGAGCAATTTTTATTGTGCCCTGTTTGTTATCTTCCTCAAACTTATAATTTCTTATATAGCCCTTATTATGCAATACTTTAGTCATCTCCTTTTTCAAGTTAGATGAAGGGACCTCAACCACACGGTGGTTGGCTCTTATCGCATTGCGAATTCTTGTTAAATAATCTGCTATTGGATCTGTTACCATTTCTTAAACACACTTATCCCCCTCGGAAAAAGGGGGTGCAAAAATAATAATTTATATCGTTAAACGAAAAGCTTTTTTACCAACTCGCTCTTGTTACTCCAGGTATTTTCCCCTCTGCTGCCATCTCTCTAAAAGTAACCCTGGAAATTCCAAACTTTCTCATGTATCCTTTAGGCCTACCTGTCAACTTACACCTATTGTGCAGCCGCACTTTTGAAGAGTTCCTAGGAAGCTTATCTAAACCTTGCCAATCTCCAGCCTCTTTCAAAGCGGCTCTTTTTTCTGCATATCGAGCAACAAGCTTTTCCCTTTTTCTTTCTCTTGCTTTTATTGATTCTCTAGCCATAATTTCTTAGTTCTTCTTGGAAGTAAACGGCATTCCAAATGCTCTGAGTAACTCCAGACTTTCTTCGTCAGTATCAGCACTTGTAACAAAAGTGATATCCATTCCTGAGATACTTTTTATTTTGTCAATGCTTATTTCCGGAAATATTATTTGCTCCTGGACACCTAATGTATAATTACCTCGTCCGTCAAAACCTTTTTCCCGCACGCCTTTAAAATCTCTAACCCTAGGTAAAGCAACTGTCATTAAACGATCCAGAAATTCATACATTCGATCTCCTCTCAATGTAACCCTCGCACCAATTGGCATTCCTTCTCGCAGCTTAAAATTTGAGACCGACTTCTTAGCAATTGTTGGAACAGCTTTTTGACCGGTAATCATGGTCAATTCGTCCACCCCATTATCTACTAGCTTCTTATCTGAAACAGCAGCACCAATACCACGATTGATCGCAATCTTTGTGAGCTTTGGCACCTGCATCACAGACTTATACTGAAATCTATCTTTCAGCTGTGGTACAATCTCTTTAGTGTATTTTTCTTTTAGTCTAGGATTAGCCATTTGTGATAAATTCTCCAGATTTTTTAGAATATCGCTGCAATTTGCCCTCATCATTCAACTTTCTTCCAACTCTGACAGCATCTCCTGACGAAGGATCGACTACCATCAAGTTGCTTAGATGAATCGAAGCTTCTGTTTCCTGAATACCTCCTTCAGGACTAGTCGCAGAAGGTTTGACATGTTTGGTCACCATGTTAGCCCCTTCCACGATTGCTCTATATTTTGCAGTGTTTACTTCGAGGACCTTTCCAGTCTTCCCTTTATCATTGCCAGCAATGATCTTGACTGTATCGCCCTTTCTAATATGAAATTTTACTTTACTCATCATTAAAGTACTTCAGGTGCCAAAGACACGATTTTCATAAATTGTTTTTCTCTTAACTCACGAGCAACAGGACCAAATATACGGGTACCTCTAGGCTCATCATTTGCAGTTAAAAGCACGGCAGCATTGTCCTCAAATCGGATGTAAGAGCCGTCTCTTCTTCTGACCTCCTTTTTGGTTCTCACGATAACTGCTCGCGAAACAGTCCCCTTTTTTAGACTGCTTGATGAAAGAGAGTTCTTTACTGTAACGATAACTTTATCCCCCACGGAAGCATATCGCTTCTTCGTACCTCCTAGGACACGGATAACAAGTACCTCTTTCGCACCGCTGTTATCTGCTACTGATAATCTTGATTCTTGCTGTACCATTACTTAGCTCT
>CAZQDI010000191.1:0-7283 GCA_964591785.1 uncultured Roseivirgaceae bacterium | reverse complement strand
CAGACCTTCAATCCTATGTTTGTAAACCCCGCTATTTATAGCTTGGCTGCGGTAAACACACCAGCAAACCTCACCAGCTTTCATCCAAATCTCACCATCTATCCTTCGGAACGATTCTCGATCTACGTTGATTATGCATTGTTTTATCGGACCCGAAGCAATGACGGCTTATACACTCCTCCTAGATTCATCTTTAGAGAGTCCCAAAGTTCAAGCGAAAAACACATCGGCGATGCTATAGGGCTTCAGGCTAATTGGGAGATCAATCGAAATATGTCATTTGACCTTCGTAGCTCTTACTTCATTGCCGGAAAATTTATCAAAGCAACCGGGGAGGCTAAGAACACCTTCTACGTTGCACCAACCTTAAGCTTTAAATTCTAAATCGAAACGAACAATAAAACCATATAAACATGAAAAAAGTCACTTTGATCTCTTTATTCCTGGTCTCGATTGCAGCAGCTATCACAGGGTTTTCTTTAAACGAAGATCAACCTGCATCTGCCTTAGACGAAGAAAAAATCTCCCTGGCAGGAGCTACTGTTTTGGCATTTGGACCCGATAACGTGTTATTCATCGGTGATTCCAAAAGCGCAATGATTCATGCGGTGAACACAAGTGCCGAACCCATCGAAGATCCTGTTCCATACAATCTGATTGACTTTGATGTAGCTCTGGCAAAAGAGTTGAAAGTAGACACTCGGGAACTTATCGTGAACGACATGAAAGTCCATCCGGTAAGTCAGGAAGCCTATGTCGCTGTAAAAAAGGGCCATGGCCCCGAAGCCCCCTCCCTGGTTGCGATTGTCGATCCCACGAATGGTAATGTTCGCTTTTTGGACGTAAGTCAAAAGAACAGCTCTAAAATAGCGATCAAGAACCCGGCATCTGACGAACTGACTTTTTGGAGAGACATTCCTGCCAGTACCTTTACCATTACGGATATGGACTACTATGATGGATACCTTTACGTAGCAGGTTTATCCAATGCGGAGTTTGCTTCTACCCTTAGAAAGATCCCCTATCCCTTCACCGAAGAACAAGAAATGACTCAAAGCATTGAGGTTTATCATGCAGTACATACGCAAATGGAAACTCGTGCCCCCATACGAACCATGGCCATCGTAACACTTGACGCAACACCTACCTTGATTGCCAGCTACACCTGTACCCCTTTGGTCACAATCCCTCTGAGTGAAATTGGTAACGCAAACGAAGTAAAAGGGAAAACTATTGCCGAGCTTGGGTATGGCAACACACCCATTGATATGATCACATATCAGACGCAGGAGCAAGATGGCAGTTTTGACGAAAAACTACTGGTTACTCACAGGCATCGAAGCGGTAGCCTCATCTCCTTAAAAGATGTAAAAAAAGCCGTCGAAGGAAAAGGAATGCTTGGCATGAGAGCAGACATGCCCACGGGAACTGAAGGGATGAATATTCTTTACAGTCCGACTGCATCCGTACTGCATATTGATAATCAGAATCAAATGATGGTGGCAATGCTTAAAAGAAATATCGAAACGGGTGGGCTGGACTTGGTTTCGGAATTGAAAGGTGTCTTTCTTAGATTAAGTGAGTTTGTGTCTGAGTATGACTTCCCAAGTTATCGGTATGACGAAAAACAAGCGCAGACTAAACAGTTTCACGATATGATGAAACCCATGGAAGGATACCCGGAGTTAGTTTCGGAGAAAATGGAACGCTAAGGAGGTTTGAAATTGAAAACATGGTTCCTTTATGGTAAAGGCCTAAGCATTGTCTTCGTTGCATTTTTGTTTTCGTGCACTCCCCTCGAAAATTCAAATGGTGTAGCTGCCGTTTATCCCACATCAGATACACTACCAGCAAATTTGCTGAGGATGTACATCCAATTTACGGAGCCGATGAAAACCGTCGGAAACCTTCAAAAGATCAAACTGACTTCCTCTGAGGGTCATGAGGTCAAAGGAGCCATTTTCATGAACGTCCACGAACTTTGGGATGAAAAACAGACTCAGTTAACCTTAATCTTCGATCCTGGAAGGGTAAAGACGGGACTGCAGGCAAACGAGCAATTAGGCTGGGCATTGCGTACAGGACAAACATATGAGCTTATAGTGGAGGGCCTTGAGAATATCTACCACCAGGAAGTCAGAAGATTCTCAAAAAAGTTTTTTGTAACTGAAGCTGACCTCGAACCCCCCAACATCGATCTCTGGCAGATGTCCTTGCCAAAAAGCGACAGCAAAGACCCTTTGCGACTGCACTTCAATGAAATGGTGGATCAAATGTCAATCCGACACCGGTTAGTGGTAATTGATGGAAAAGGCTTGTTGCTGCCCGGAACTTACAGCTTTGACAATAACGAGTTGGAATGGTCTTTCTCTCCCTCGGAACTTTGGGACAAAGGTTTCTACACGATCTTGGTTAATTCACGTTTGGCTGATCCTTCCGGCAACAACCTGAATGGCTTGTTCGATCATCCTGTCGGATCATTAAAGTACAATAAGGAAGGCGAACTACTGAGGCTTGATTTTGAAGTTGATGAATGAGGTTCTAATACCTATTTTATAACAAAATGATATCCTACAGAAATTCGAACTCCATCCGGCAGAAAACCCACATCATCAGTCTCTAGCCCTTGAACATCATTCAGAAATTGATCGTACTGTTTGGATTCATCGCTTTCGATCAAAAATAGAATAGCAAAACTCCAATATCCTAGTTTGTGACTATTCCATTTCGGCTCAATTCCAACTCCAAAAGTGAAGCCACTAAACGATTCATTTAAATTGGATTGATCCTCAACAATGTAAACCGAATTGATGCCATACATAGCAAGCAGGTAAGGATGGGTAGACCACTGCTCATCCGATGGGAAGAGTCGATATTTCGCACCCACATTCCATCCCAATCCAACAAAGTCGTATCCTAAGCCTACAAAAGCACCTAGGTGCTTATCCGGATAGAACAGAAAGTTCGACCCCAAAACGCCATAATCAAGACCCAACCCAAGGCCCGCTGCCAATTGATCCAACTTTCGGTTGGGTTCTTTTTTCCTATTGGAAACATTGTTTTCTTCCTTTTTCAGCAGATTCAACACACCCTCCTTACGCTGCGCGGAAAGCATTAATGAAAAAGTAAGTCCAAGTAAGACGAGAGCAATTGATTTAAGCATGGGTCGGTTTGTTTTTTGCCTGCAGTCAAACTAAACGTAGTTCGATTCAATTGTAATTTATAAAGAACATTGAGTACTTAATTGATTAGTTAATTTCTATTTTTCAACCAATCCAAAAAAGGTTTTGGATCACTCCCACGATAGGTAAAGGAAGACATAAATTGGTCGAAAATTGGTTGGTATTTTTTATAGTCTTGCTCCGTCAGGGCAGAAAATGGAAAAACGAATATCGAGTAGTCTGTTTCCATATAAATGACTTCTTCCTTGAATCGATCGGATAGATTTTCGAAAGCAAGCATTTTTGCATCGATAATCGAACCACTGAATCCAATTCCGACTTCTTCGTAGCGTAGTTCGGGATATTTGGATTTGAATCGTTCTAAATCATTTTCCATAAAGGTCCTGAGGTCAGGCAGGCGCTCATCCTTGTCATAGCCCATGGCATAGAAATAGCTTCGTGGATTCTTACTGGCATCTTCTTTTGAATAAAAGAATGAGACCAGACCAATGGACCGAGCTGCAGTTTTGTCATTTACCCAATTCATCGGAGTTTCAATCGTAAAGATGTGATGAGCTCCGTGAACTACATTAACCTCCGGATCCTGCTGAGCACCTAGAAATAAGGCATTTGCACTTAGAATGAGTGATAGATTGATCCTCATCATTTTTATTATTTGGGTGCAAGCTAATTTATTCCATACGCACCAAATCTCGGGTTCAAATTTCATAGAAGTCATAGCTTCCAGAAAACCTTCTATTGCCGAAGACACCAATGGATAATGTATAGACTGACTACTTTCAACTTGTTTGAGCATCTAGCTGTCATTTTCGCAAACTAAAGTACCTTAACAAGACCAAACCATTTCCTTATGAACCTTTCTTTCACCCTCCAGTACCTTCTTTTTACTTTCCTTATCCTTGGTGGTGCAACCTTACCTGCTCAAGAGCTGAAGCCGTCAGACTACCAAAACCTGCAATACCGTATGATTGGCCCCTTTCGTGCCAGTCGAACCGTCGGGGGTGTTGGAGTCCCTTCGCAGCCCAATGTCTTCTACATCGGGGTGAACAATGGAGGCATATGGAAAACTGACGACTACGGACGCACCTGGGACCCGATCTTTGACAGCGCACCAACAGGATCTGTCGGTGACATTGGTGTCTCAGAATCCAACCCAAATATCATTTACGTTGGTACTGGAGAAGGGCTACACCGACCGGACCTTGGTGTGGGTGACGGAATTTTTAAGAGTATCGATGGCGGAAAAAGCTGGGAGCACATCGGCTTGAGAGATGTGCAGCAGGTCGGCAGATTAATCGTGCATCCAACCAACCCCGACATTGTATTTGTTGCAGGGCTTGGTCACCCATACGGATCCAACGAGGAACGAGGGGTCTTCCGCACAAAGAACGGAGGAAAAAGCTGGGAAAAGGTCCTCTATCTGGACCGCTATACGGGTGCCATCCAAGTGGAGTTTGATCCCACGAACCCGGACGTTGTTTATGCCGATCTATGGGAACACCAGGAGGGGCCTTGGGAAAATGCCAAGTTTTCTGGCCCCAACAGCGGACTATATAAATCGATCGATGGAGGTGACACCTGGAACCCGTTGACCAAAGGATTACCTACTGCGGAACAA
The DNA here is from genome assembly GCA_964591785.1 of uncultured Roseivirgaceae bacterium. Taxonomy (GTDB): domain Bacteria; phylum Bacteroidota; class Bacteroidia; order Cytophagales; family Cyclobacteriaceae; genus Ekhidna. The sequence goes on along the minus strand of CAZQDI010000191.1, from coordinate 2,483 downwards.
GGGCTTGGCAGAATTGGAATTGGTATTTCACGAAGCAATCCTAAGGTGATCTATGCCACAGTACAAGCCGAGGAAAACGGGGGCATCTATAAAAGTACCGATGCTGGAGCCTCCTGGTCTTTCCTTCATGGAGATTATCGCTTGTGGGGCCGAGGTGGAGACTTTGCAGAGATCAGGGTTCACCCGAATAATCCTGATAAGATCTATGTTGGAAACATCGCTTCCTATACCTCCGGTGACGGTGGCAAATCCTGGATGTCACTCAAAGGGGCACCTGGAGGTGATGACTACCACCGGATCTGGATCAACCCCAATAATCCGGAAATCATGCTTTTTGTCGCGGATCAGGGTGCCGTGGTCACAGTCAATGGGGGTCGAACGTGGAGTTCCTGGTACAATCAGCCCACAAGTCAGCTTTATCATGTGAGCACGGATAACCAGTTCCCCTATTGGGTCTACGGCGGCCAGCAAGAAAGTGGTGCGATCGGGATCGCCAGCCGGGGCAATGGCGGTCAGATCAGTTTTAGAGAGTTTATGGGTGTTGGTGCCGATGAATATGCATACGTGGCCGCAGACCCTAAGGACCCTAACATCATTTATGGAGGTCGTGTCACACGTTTTGATAAGCGAACCGGCCAGTCGCAGAACATTGCACCTGAATCTGTGCGGTCCGGCGACTACCGTTTTGTGCGGACGATGCCGCTCATGTTTCATCCGGCGGATGACCATACATTACTCTTCGCCACCAATGTTTTATGGAAGACAACAGACGAAGGTCGGAATTGGGAGCAAATCAGTCCGGACCTTACTTACGAACAACCTGAAATACCAACCAGTGTGGGTAAGTACAAGACGAAAAAAATGGAATCCATGGCCCGTCGAGGGGTCATCTATGCCATAGCCCCTTCTCCACTGGACATCAACCTAATCTGGGCTGGCACCGACGACGGTCGGGTGCATGTAACCCAAGACGGCGGGAATACCTGGCAGGACGTCACTCCTCCTCAAATCAAGTCATGGGATAAGGTATCGCAGATTGATGCAGGCCATTTTAACAAAGACGTAGCCTACCTCGCCATCAACGCCATTCGAAAGGATGATATGAAACCCTATGTATACAAGACTACCAATGCGGGTGCTTCGTGGGAGCTCATCACCGATGGCATGAATCCACTGGGTCCGGTCAATGTCATTCGTGAAGATCCGAAGAAAAGCGGGCTTTTGTATGCCGGTACCGAACGTGAAGTCTATTTTTCCATCGACGATGGAGATCGCTGGCAATCGCTGAGAAACAACATGCCGGCGTCCTCTATTCGAGATCTTGTGATTCATGAAAACGACCTGGTGGTAGGCACCCACGGCCGATCGATCTGGATTTTAGACAACATCGCTCCTCTACGAGAATTAAGCGAGGCCGTCAGCAAAGATGCCCACTTGTTTTCCCCTCCTTCAACCACCAGGGTTCGTGATAACCTCTTTTCAGACACTCCACTGCCACCGGAAGAGCCCACAGCACAAAACCCACCCGACGGAGCCATCATTGACTACCGACTCAACAAAAAAGTCCGGCACGTGGAATTGCAAATAATTGACCCAACGAATGGGACGGTGATCCGAAGTTATCGTAGCGATGATCAACCGGAACCGATCGACACCACCGCCCTACCCCACCCGACGTATTGGATTAAACCAGCGCAGAAGTTGGGTACGAGTGCGGGCCAGCATCGATTTGTGTGGGACTTGAAATATGCACCCCCTCGCGGAACAAAACGTCAATTTTCCATTGCGGCAGCCTATCAAAGTACTCCAAGCGGACCCGTGGGTCCTTTGGTCTTACCAAGAGACTACACGATCCGGTTGACAGTAGATGGTGAGGTGCAGGAAAAGAACTTATCCGTTGTCATGGATCCCAGAGTCACAGTCGCCCGGAAAGAGATTGAAAAACAAAGCCTACTAAGTCATCGATGCTATGACGGCTACCACCAACTTCAAGACATTCGGGAGATGATCGATGCCCGATCTCAGGTTTCGAAGAAACTTGCCGCCTTCCGTGGAGCTGGTAAGCCAGGTGAACCGGATACCATGTACGGAAGCATACGACAAACTCCGACTGAAGAAGAGACCATCGTGGGTCTTCAACACAAATTCTTATGGATGATGAAGCTGTTTCAATCTGCCGATGCAACGATCACCACCCAAGCGGAAGAGGGTGTTGAGCTATTAGAAACTTCTTTAGAAGCAATGATGAATAGATGGGAGGACTTGAAGTAAGGTTAAAAAATGGAGGTGGATCGCAATGGAATCCCGATTATGCGTCTTATAATTTCCTTTGTGTCCATTTTGCTCTTTATCAAAGAAGGCCGAGTCAATAATTTGAAACCAACCCAATAATGAAAAGAATCACATCTATCCTACTTGCACTAGTTATCCTGAGCTGCCAGAAAAACGAGACTAAAAATCCATACCTCAAGAGTGGAGAAGGG
>CAZQDI010000190.1:0-7357 GCA_964591785.1 uncultured Roseivirgaceae bacterium | reverse complement strand
TATAGCATACTCTCCATTTTTCAGAGGTAAGGAAACTTCTTTCAGTGTCATACTTGAAATAAGCCTACTCGTCTGTGGGTAGTTGACGTAAACCCTCGCAAGTCCATTGGTCTGTGTGGTTGCTTCGACGTATACTTTTTCGAAAGGTATTTGATCACCTTCTATGGTGCGAATAGCGTCCTCGACGAGATATGGAGTGAAACTTGCCAAAAGGTAGTTTTTGTAAAAGATGTAAGTGAAAAGCTGGCCATCTTTACTCACCTCGCTTATCTTATATCCATTGTAACTTCTGGTCTTAAATCGATAGCCATCTTCTTGAAGCCTGCCTATGGAGGCGCTGACAAAAGTATTTTGAGAGATGTTTTGAATGTCCAGAACAAATAAAAAATCAAAGCGATCACTGGCAACCTTATGCATTGAAACAAGAATTGGCGCCTCCTTAAAGATACTGCTAAAGCCTCCTTTGCCATTTAGAGAATCAAGAAAGGTTATCCCATTATTGATTCTTGAAATCCCCCTGGTTTCACTTAATCCATGCCATATCGGGTAGCCTTTTAGTGCATGATAGTCCTCTAAGAGATCTAACTCGAACACCATAGATGCGTCCACAGGAATGAAACTCCAAGAAGTCAAGTTGGCATGTCTTCCCCATTGGTTATATGTAAAGTATCCAATGCCAGCTAATAGGATTACCGATAGTATTATGAGAAGTTTTTTCAACTTAAAGTGGTGATCGCTTAGCGCTTTGAGGTATTTTGATCATTGCTCCAAAAATAACTTACTAATTTCCTATTTAGTACTTAATGAACCTTTTCTGGGTATATTTTTACAGATTGACATTTAGCAAACATCTATATGCCTAGTAAAGAATTGGGACTGTATATTGATCGAACCTACAAAATAGTAAGGCAGGATTTGATCAATCGGTTCAAAGAGAATGGGGTTGATCTGACTCCTGAGCAGTGGGTGGTCGTTTCAAGGCTTGAGTCTCAGGGAAAAATGTACCAAACTGAACTTGCAAATCACAGCTTTAGAGATAAACCGACTGTTTCACGGATTATAGATCTACTGGTGAAGAAAAAAATTGTCATTAGAACTCCTGACAAATTAGATGGGAGAAGATTTATCATCTCATTGACTAGAAAAGGGGAGAAACTTGTTGATGTTGCATATCCCATCGTTCAGGAATCTCGAGACAGGGGATGGACCAACCTGACTGAGAAAGAATACGAAGACTTGGTAAGAATTCTTGATAAGGTGTTTACGAATTATGCTGAGTTGAGAGAAGAAAATTAGTACAATATCAAACTTGGCATTTTAATTGAATTGGCAAAGTATAAATCCAATTCAACATGAAATATTCTCATCTAGTTTTTCTACTGCTTTCCATTTGTTTTTCATGTACAAAACTCGATGTCGAAGTACCAATTCAAGTCATTAACTCAGATGGATCTTCAGAGTCACGATATTTTGAGGATAGACTTGAAACCAAGCTTAGAAAGCGGAATTTCCTCATCGTCTCCTATGATGTTCCTCTGAAAATCTGGATAGAGAATTTTGAAGTAAACACCTATTTTAGGACAGAAACGGTTCATGATGATTGTAGTGGGGGTTATGGTTCATTTAATCTAAGAGAAGAAGAATTAGAAGGTGAAGTTACCCTAAGAGAAGATGGACGTTTACTGGATAGTTGGCATGTACAGGCCTCGAACTATGAAGTCTTAAAAAGCGAAGATCCTCTATTGCTGCAAATCTTACTCAGTGACGACGATGATGACGACTGCTCAGATTACTGGGTAAAGAGTAGAGATCGCATGAATGCCAACTTAAGGGCCTGTGCTCGCAGAATTGCTGCATCAGCTACAAAAAAAGTTAATCGACTGAATTAAAGCGTTCCTCTCAGTTCCTGCTCTCTTTCTAAGGCTTCGAAAAGTGCTTTGAAATTTCCTTTTCCAAAAGAAGTCGCTCCTTTTCGTTGGATTATCTCAAAAAACATTGTGGGTCTTGCTTGAACCGTTTTGGTAAAAATTTGTAGCAAGTAACCTTCGTCGTCTCGATCAACTAAAATACCTAAGGGGCGAAGCGCATCAATATCCTCATCGATTGCACCGACTCTAGCCTCTAAAGCATCATAATAAGTCTCAGGGACTTGTAAAAATTCAACCCCTCTTGATTTGAGTTCCGTAACAGTTTGAATAATGTTATCTGTAGCTACGGCGATATGCTGCACACCAGCACCCTCATAAAACTCAAGGTATTCGTCCACTTGCGATTTTTTGAGGCCTGGAGCTGGTTCATTGATGGGAAATTTGATTCTACCATTGCCATTACTCATGACTTTACTCATGAGGGCTGTGTATTCGGTAGAAATGTCATTATCATCAAAGGAAAGAATTTGTTTGAAACCCATGACATTTTCGTAGAACTTGACCCATTCGTTCATTTTGCCGAGTTCCACATTACCAACCATGTGGTCAACATATTTTAGACCGACTGGTTCGGTTTTAAATGCCGGGTTCCAGGCTTTATATCCGGGGAGAAATACACCGTGGTAGTTCGATCTTTCAATGAAAATATGAACAACCTCTCCATACGTATGGATGCCCGCTCTGACTACCTTGCCATGTTCATCTTCGAGAGTTTCGGGAGGCAGGAATGAGACCGCTCCCCGCTTGATAGCTTCGTCATACGACCTGACAGCATCGTCAACCCATAGTGCCGTCACTTTGACTCCATCGCCGTGCTTGTCAATGTGATTTCCGATTGATGTACCACTCTTTAATGGAGAAGTGAGTACCAATCGTATCTTATTTTGGACAACCACATAAGATTCACGATCAGTCAAACCTGTTTCAAGGCCAGCATATGCGAGAGACTGGAAACCAAATGCAGTTTTGTAGTAGTGAGCAGCTTGCTTTGCGTTGCTAACATATAATTCAAGATAATCTGTGCCATTAATTGGCATAAAATCAACTGAGTTGTCGATGTCGCTTAGCATTGCATTTTCCATGTTTTACGCATTTAGTTGTTATGACAACAAAATTAACAAAACAATCCAACTTATTATTCATTTCTCAATGAAGTTACTGGGTTTGCATTTGCAGCTTTTCTTGCTTGGCCGGAGACAATTAGCAAAGCGAAAGCAAGTACGATGAATCCCACTAGAGGCATAATCCACCAATCAATCTCTATCCTAATAGTGTATCTCTCCAAGTACTTATCCATCAAATACCAACCCAATGGCGCTGCGAATACAAACGATACAATAACCAGTCTTGCAAAATCTTTTGACATCAACCTCATCAAGCTCGATATAGATGCACCTAAAACCTTTCTAATGCCTATTTCTTTAGTCCTTTGCTCTGCTGTGTACGCAGCCAGACCAAATAGGCCAAGTCCAGTAATGACTATTGCGAGGGTGGAAAACAAGGTAGCCAGTCTACGAGTCATGTGAATGGTCTTAAACTTCCTTTGAAACTCCACATCCATAAATTGATAGTCAAAAGGATATGCTGGGTTGTGTTTATTGAATATGCCCTCTAGTAAGCCAAGTGACTGTTGGAGGTTATCAGTTTTCTTTAGCCTGATGGTTACAAAACCGCCCCAGTCTTGAAGAATTACAAACATAGGTTTTACAGGTTCATAGACCGATCCCATCAGCGAATTATCGACCACACCAATCAGCTTTCTTTTTTCACCCCAAAGATCAAGGTTTGTTCCGAGTGGATCCTCAAGGTTCATCAATTCCAAAGCGGCCCTGTTGATAATGATTGCATCCGAATCGGAAGCATATTCTTTTTCGAAATCCCTGCCCATCACTAAATCGATTCCCATGGTCTTCGTGTAATCATATTCGGTTGTGATGGTGGTGAAAAGTACTTTTCTTTCTTCTGGTTTGCCGGGCCACCCCAGGAAGTTGTTCGAGTTAATTCTCGTAATGTCACTATTTGACCTTGTCATACTCACAGCCACGCCGGATTGAAGGACCTCCTGTTTGAGAACATCATAATTCTCCCTAATATCGTTGGTTACTTCTACTGCGATGAGGTTTTCCTGATCATATCCCAGGTCTCTGTTCTTTACAAGATCAATCTGTTGTAAAATGACAACGGTGCTAATCATTAATACAATTGAAAAACTAAATTGTAAAATCACGAGCACTTGTCTGGGTGTGGTCGCTCCTTTGCCAAGTTTTACTATTCCTTTGAGTGTCTGAATGGGTTTGAAAGAGGACAGGTAAAATGCTGGATAACTACCGGCAATTATCCCCAGTATCAATATACCACCAACAATCAATAGCCAAAAGAAAGGGGAGGCATACGGTATGAAGAGCTCTTTGTCAACAAGAATATTGTAGGGTCTGATCAGCAGTTCAGTCAATATGATTGCAGAAGCAAATGCGATGGAAGTGATGAATACTGATTCACTGATAAATTGACTAATTAGGCTTAATCGTGCAGATCCTAGACTTTTTCTGATTCCGACTTCCTTGGCACGTTTTTCAGACCTGGCGGTGGCCAAATTCATGAAATTTATACATGCGATTAGAAGTATTACTATCGCGATCACAGAAAAAAGTTGTACAAAATCACTTCGACCACCTATCTCGTTGCCATTATCATCCCAGTTTGAATACAATCGCCAGCGCTTCATTGGGTATAAAAATAGATGCTTGTTTAGCCCGTCTTCGCCGTCTTTTTCCATCATTAGTGGTCTGATACTTTCTTCGACATCTAGTTCTCTGGTAGCATCGTTCAGTTCTAAAAAAACCTGAAAAGAGTAGTTTCCCCAATTGGTCTTGTTGTCTTTTATCCACTGATTTACGGACTCTCGGTACTTCCAGGTGGCTAGGTAGTCGAATTGAAAAGTTGAATTTGCAGGAAGGTCCTTAACTACTGCAGAAACTTGGAGTGTCCCTTCATCTTGCAAACGGACTTGCTTTCCCATGGGGTCTTCATCTCCAAAGAGGATCTTGGCTAGTGATTCAGAAATAACAATCGACATGGGATCTTTTAATGCTTCCGTGTGTGAGCCGGCAGCCAAAGGAAACTCGAACATTTCAAGAAATTCTTCGCTAACATAGTATCCATCTTTGATGATCCTTGTTTCCCCAGCTGTAAGTAACCTCGGTGACCCCCATCCGGCAACAACTGTATTTTTGACATTACTGTCGATGGTTTTCATGGCCTCATAGGTGGGCAAGGGAACGGATTGCCAATTGTTTATCTTATTGTCATAGTCTCCACTGATCCACAATTGGAAGAGCCGATCATACTTGGGAATAAACTTGTCATAAGAAACTTCGTCCTCAACCCATAGTAAAATAAGTAAGCTGCATACGATACCTATGGTAAGTCCACTAATGTTGATAAATGAGTACAGGCCGTTCTTCTTTAAATTTCTAAAGGCTATGGTGAAGAAGTTTTTTAGCATAGGAATAGCGTTGTTAAGTACAGAGTTTATTTTCAATTGAAAGGTTGCATTATCTGGTAGTACTTACTTAAAATTACATGGTTACATAATCGGTTGTATTTTCACAGCAAATTGTATTTAATGATTATTTCATGGTTTGATGGGCTCATCATTGGAGCCTTTTTCATATTGATGCTATCAATTAGCTTGATGACTTCCAAATCAGCAGGAAAAAACAAGGTTGAGTACTTTCTTGCAGGAAAATCAATGCCTTGGTGGCTGTTAGGTGTTTCAATGGTAGCTACGACCTTTTCTGCTGATACGCCAAATTTTGTAACAGGATTAGTAAGAGAGAACGGAATTGCGAAAAACTGGAGTTGGTGGTCATTTCTGATTACTGGAATGATTACCGTATTTATTTATTCACGGCTTTGGAGGAGATCAGGTTTGCTGACAGACCTTGAGTTTTACGAACTTAGGTATGGTGGGAAATCTGCTGCTTTCCTACGTGGATTCAGGGCACTTTATCTCGGAGTTTTTTTTAATTGTTTGATCATGGGGTCAGTTACGCTTGCAGCAATAAAGATCTCGTCTATTCTATTTGGATTTGAACCTTTTCAAACAGTATTAATCGCGTCGATCATCGTTGCTTTTTATTCTGCCCTGGGAGGCATGAAAGGAATCATCTGGACGGATTTTTTTCAGTTCATAATTGCTTTGATTGGAGCGGTATATGTGGCCTATGTTTCATTAAAACAGCCGGAAGTAGGGGGATTGACAGGTCTGTTTTCGAACCCGATGGTAACTACTAAGCTTGATATAGTACCTGACTTTTCAGATACTTCTTTGATAGTTTCGATGTTCATTATTCCTCTTGCTGTGCAATGGTGGTCAGTTTGGTATCCCGGGGCGGAGCCAGGAGGTGGAGGTTACATTGCTCAAAGAATGCTTTCTGCCAAAAATGAAAAACACGCGGTGGGAGCTACATTATTTTTCAATTTTGCTCACTACGCTTTGAGACCCTGGCCTTGGATCATAGTGGCCCTTGCTTCTTTGATTTTATTCCCTGATTTGGACTCAATTAAGACGCAGTTTCCTAATATAAAAGACCAGTATTTAGGAGAAGACATTGCCTATCCGGTCATGCTCACTCTACTATCGCCAGGATGGTTAGGTGTTGTTGCAGCATCGTTGATCGCGGCATATATGTCTACAATCAGTACCCACCTCAATTGGGGTTCGTCTTACATTGTTAATGATTTTTATCAGCGTTTTTTGAAACCGGAAGCTACGGAAAAGGAGCTGGTTCATGTGGGTCGAATTTCGACAGTCCTATTAATGATTTTCGCAGGGGTCTTGGCACTGACCATACTGGAAAATGCTACGCAGGCATTCAATATTCTTTTACTTTCAGGGGCTGGGACGGGTGCTATATATCTCCTGCGGTGGTTTTGGTGGAGAATTAATTCCTGGTCAGAAATTGTTGGAATGGTTGTAGCAACTGTCAACGCATTTATTTTGGTTTTGGCAGTTCCTGATAGTGCGATGGAGAATTCACTGCTCGATGGGTTTACATCAAAATTGGTGTTAACGACTATTGTTACGTCGATTTTCTGGATTGCAGCTACATTGGTTACTAGACCGGAAAAAGAGGAGAAACTTCTCTTCTTCGCTGAAAAAATAAAACCTGCTGTTGGTTGGAAGAAATTTGGCAATGAACCCTCTGGGTTCACTTATGCTATGTTGAGTGTTTTCGTAGGTGCGCTGGGGATTTATAGTGCACTTTTTGGTTTAGGTAATTTCTTGTTTGGAAGGCTTAGCTATGGATTTTTTTTCACCCTCATCTTCGCAATTAGTGTGTTTTTAGTTCTCAAATGGTGGAAAAAGAATTAAAAATACCACAAAGTGGGTATTGTTTATCAATTGATAATTTTTGTACCTTTGG
>CAZQDI010000189.1:0-7432 GCA_964591785.1 uncultured Roseivirgaceae bacterium | reverse complement strand
GACCAATAGCCAAACCATAGTTTTTGTTGATCAAGCCGCAACAGGTGCCAACGACGGTTCAAGTTGGGCCGATGCTTTTACAGATCTTCAAGCAGCCATCGACGAGGCGGCACTTTCCGCCACAAGCAGCACCCCCAGTGAAGTGTGGGTACGATCAGGAACCTACTATCCGACACTGACCACGGATGTTGCCATTAGCATAGCGCTAAAGAACAATGTGGAACTCGTAGGTGGGTTTTCTGGCACGGAGACCATGCGATCGCAGCGAGACTTCAGGACCAACGTCACCATATTATCCGGAAATATTGGCAATAGTGCCGACAGTCTGGATAACTCCAATGTAATCATCACAGTCGGGTCTGACATTGCAGATCGTGCCTTGATCGATGGGTTTTACCTCGAGGGAGCTTATGATACCAACATTCAAAGTGGAGCAATTCACTACCTCTCCGCTCCAGCCTCCTTGGAAATCTACAATTGTACTTTCCGCAATAACTATGGGGTGCTTGGGGCAGCGATTTCGGGGTTTAGTGGTACCGCCACCAGCGGACTGGAAATAGTCAATTCGTCTTTCATTAATAATGGAGCGATTACTGGGGGTGTGACCAGTGCAGTCTTTGCCAAAGCAGATGCCGTATTTTCCAACTGTGTATTTGCGCGAAATAAATCAAACAATGGATCAGGGATCAATATTTTTCAGGGAGCAGCCGGAATTTCCAATTGTACCTTTTTTGAAAATCAAGCAAGTGCGGGAAGTGGGATCACCTTAGATCAGGTAACTTCTGCAGCAATAGTTAACTGCATTTTTTGGGGAAATAGCGGGGCGCCAATCTTAGATAACAACTCAGGTTTTATAAATATTTCAAATAACTTAATCGAAGGAGGGTTTACCGGTAGCACCAACACACTCGACGCAGACCCATTGTTTATTGATGCGGCGAATCTTGATCTGGGTATTGAACACTGTTCTCCAGCGGTGGACCAGGGAATCAACACAAGTGCCACTGAAGATCTTGCCGGGAATCCGAGGGTATTCAATGGCGCCACAGATCTTGGTGCATTTGAAAATCAGGTGACTCCATTATCATTTTCTGCGGTAGAGATTCAAAATGTATCGTGTGCCAATGGAGCCGATGGGCAGATAGCTGTCCAAGGTGCAGGAGGTTCCGGCACGCTGCAGTATAGTATCGATGGCTTCAGTTTCTCTGCAACATCAATCTTCACGAATCTTGGTGAAGGAGATTACACTGTCACTATACGGGATACCGGAAATGGATGTGAATATTTTGAAAGTTTTACGATTGATGAACCTGATCTTCTGGGTTTTACCACGACACTTTCCTCTGTGACATGCAATGGAGATGCGGATGCTGTCCTGAATGTTTTCCCCAGCGGAGGTTCTACGCCTTATCAGCTGAGCCTGGATGGAGGTAGCACCTTCCTACCTACACAATTCACAACTACATTGGAGGTGGAGAACCTTGGACCTGGCGTGTTGGATTTATTGCTAGTTGACGCGAACAATTGCTCATTGGATCGAACACTTACAGTTACAGAACCTTCAGAAATCACTGGGACAGCCTTGACTACGGATGTTTCTTGTAATGGAGGCTCTGATGGGATGGTAACAATGACAGCTTCAGGTGGGACCGGGGCTTTGCGTTACTCCTTATCGGATTTTGTATCCGGGAATCAGTCGAGTCCGGTTTTTGAGAACTTAGCAGCAGGGAACTACACGGTATCTATCCGGGATGTCAATTTGTGCCAAATCGATGTTCCTATTACCATCGCGGAACCTTCTCCAGTGGTTTTGACTGAAAGTTTTACGGTGGATGTAAGTTGTAATGGAGGCGACGATGGCAGCTTTCAATATATCGGCAGTGGGGGCACAGGGCCTTATACGTATAGCTTGGATGGGACTAATTTCCAGACTTCCAGCCTGTGGGATAATCTGGTGGCAGGGTCCTATCTGGTGACCATAAAAGATGTAAATGAATGCACCAGTACGCAAAGTGTGAACCTTGGTGAGCCAACTGCCATTACAGCCAGTGCCACAACGACCGAGACAAGTAGTTGTGGGGCTTCAGATGGGGGTATCGAGGTGACTCCTCAGGGAGGAACAAGTCCTTATGTCTATCAAATAGATGGTTCGGCATTCACCTCATCAAACGTGTTTACGGGTCTGGAGGCAGGGACCTACACCATTAGGATTGTAGATGACAACGGATGTGAGATAACCATAATGGAGACAGTAACAGATCCGGGTATTGCCACAGTTACCGTGGAGACGACTTCCCTGAATTGCAATGGAGATAATTCAGGAAGTATTCAAATCACTACCTCCGGTGGTACGGCCCCTTTCAGCTTTTCGATTGATGGAGGCACGGCGCAATCTGGCAATACTTTTGATGGGCTTCCTGCCGGAGTATATACAGTGGAAGTCCTGGAGAACAATGGATGTTCACAAACTGTATCTGCCACAATCCTTGAACCTGCCGCGCTGAGCTTTTCAACGTCTTCGGTGAACTTAGCCTGTTTTCAAGATGGAAGCGGAACGATTACCATTGCTGCCTCCGGGGGGACTGGCGACCTAAGTTACAGTGTTGATGGAGTCACTTTTCAATCTGAAGCCACCTTCTCAAATTTGGCTGCAGGAAGCTATACTGTAGCTGTGAGGGACCAGAATGATTGTGAACTTACGGACATGCTAATCATCTCAGAACCTACTGAACTGGTCTCTTCAGCGACGATTACAAATGCGAGCTGCAATGCGCAGAATGATGGTTCAATATTGATTTCGGCTACAGGTGGAACTTCCCCATATGAATATAGTCTGGATGGTACAAGCTTTCAGCCTTCTTCAGAGTTTGGCAGTTTGGCAGCAGGAGACTATACGGTGACGGTACGGGATACCAATGGATGCGATACCCAGTTAACGACCACAGTAGAAAATCAAATTACCGTTTCAACGACAGTAAATGCTACCGATCCCCTGTGTTTCGAAGAGTCAACCGGAGAGGTCGTGCTTTCGGTTTCAGGGGGTGCGACGCCATATTCTTACCAATTGATGGACGGTTCCGGAAATACGCAAGACAGTCCGGTTTTCTCAGGACTAGAGGCAGGGACCTATGATTTTACCGTGACTGATTCCAATGGATGTGAGGCGGCTGTTTCGGTGACTTTAAGCGATCCTGATCAACTTGAAATAGCCGTCACACCGGTCGGAAACAAAAGTTTTTCCGTTTCAGCGTCGGGAGGGACAGGTCCTTATGAGTACAGCAATGATGGCATTAATTTCCAGTCGTCAGGCTCCTTCAATAATCTTGATTTAGGGAGTTTCACATTTACCGTGAGAGACGCCAATGGATGTCTCGCTTCATCAGAGGCATTTGAGGTAGTGCTGGGTGTCATCAACCCCGATGTAGCAATCTACCCAAATCCCGCATCTGGAATTTTGAATGTAGAAGGACTGGATTTTGACCATATTATTCTCATGGACCTGATTGGCCGGGAACTGTTGCGAACGGAGACAAGCAGGTTCGATATTCAAATGTTGGATCAGGGAATTTACATTCTCAGAATCTTCAAGAGTGGAGCAGTTAAACATGAACAGAGATTGATGATAAACTAAGGCAGGCAGAACTGTAGGTGGTTTTGCAATGGGCGGCTCCAAAGGGGGTCGCTTTTTTTTGTATTAATCAATGAATGGAATGGTTCAATCAATCAGTTCGGGGCATCAATCAACTCGCGCCATGATGCAAGAGCTCACTTCTTAACTTGATGCGCGTAAGGTGCGTTTTTCTAACTAAATTCAACGTGTGAATCGAGTTGTTCTCATCATCTCTTCCATACTCGTAGCTGTGACGTCATTTTCTCAGGATCCCTGGGAACAGGTGCTGAATGAGATCAATGATTCCATCGCGACCGGGGCATTTGACTATGCAAGTCAGCTGTCTGATCAAAAGCTTTTCCAGGCAAAAGCAGAGGGAAATGAAGGAGTTCTTGGTCAACTTTACTTTGGGAGAGCACTGGGATTCTACAGGTCCGATCCAACCTCGGGAATCCCTTATTTGGATTCGTCCATTTATTGGACAGAAAAGGGAGGAGCCGTTTCAGACCACATTCGATCGTTGAACGCAAAGAGTACTTTTCTCAAGAAGTTGGGCAAGCTCAATGCGGCAAAAAAGGCAAGCCTCGCAGCCTACTCCATTTCAAAGGACTTTGCTCCGGAAAGGTTGTTCTTAAGTGCAAGAAACCTCTCGGTCACCTATCGAAATCTAGGCAAGTACGATTCAGCACTCCATTTTGTGCTACTGGCTGACAGCCTGGCTCAGCTCAGCGGAGATGAGAAACAACAATACTTATCCAAACAAGGAGCCTCCAACATTTACCTTGACATGAAGAACTATCAAGAGGCAATTAAAATTATCAGGACGCTACTGAATGGAGAATCCGAAACAGATCAAATGTATGAACTCATGAACCTGGGGTCTGCGCACCTGGGCCTGAATCAACTTGATAGTGCCTTGTACGCGTTTAAGCAATCCATGCTGATCGCTGAAGATCACAAAGACTCAATTGTGATGGCCAACCTGCTGGGTTACATGGGCGAGACCTACCTATCTGGCGACCGACCGATCGAAGCCATGAACAGCCTGAAGAGATCATTGTTGATTTCTGCCACCTCTAATCCAGATGATATTGTGGCTAAAAACAACATCAACCTTTCCAGGGCTCTGTTTCGTATGAATCAGCCAAAGGAAGCAAGGGAAGCAGCTGCAAAGGCCTTGACTATTTCGAGGTCATTGGGGCATCAATCGCACCAGCTTGAATCTTTGCGAATGCTGGCGATCTCAAGCGAAGCGCTTGGCTCCTACAAGGGAGCTTATGAGTATGCAATGCAAATTCAGGAGTTGTACGAACAAATCAATGAGAAGCATCGGGTTGAGAAAATTGAGGAACTCAAAACGCTCTATGAAATGCAGCAAAGAGAAAGGGCAATTTTGTCGCTAGCCCAGGAAAACAAGATTAAGGACTTGCATTTAAGTCAACAACGAATTGTTCTGATTGCCTCATTTGCTGTCTTCGCATTGGTCGTCATAAGTGTCGTGCTGTATTACCGACAGTACCAAACGAAAACACGCCAACGACAACTCACGCTTGAGCAGGATGTACTACGAACACAAATGAATCCACACTTCATCTTTAATGCACTCGCCTCGATACAAGGATTGATCACCCGAAATAAGCGAAAAGAAGCAGCTACTTATTTGGCAAAATTTGGTGAGCTCACCCGAGACATTCTTGAAGCGTCAAAAAAGGAACTGATCCCGATCGAAAAAGAAATTGAGATGGTGACAAATTATGTACACCTGGAACAAATACGCTTTAGCAAATCGCTTGAGTTGGAAATTTCCAGGGAAGGATTTAGGCCAGATGACGAAATGCTGGTGCCCCCCATGATTTTGCAGCCGTTCGTTGAAAACTCCATCAAGCATGGATTTAAAGGTAGAGAGTCCGGAATCATTCACGTGCACATCAGAAGAAGCAATGGTTTGCTTCATTTTGCATTGAAAGATGATGGGGTTGGCTTTGAGCAAATTGAGACCCCAAACCACAGCTCTCTGGCCATAAGAATTATCAGAGAGCGTCTTCAGTCGCTGAGAAAATATGCCAAAAATCTTGTGCTGAGCATCTCTAACCAGACGGACCAATCCGGTCAGATAACAGGCGTACTCGTAAAATTTAACCTCCCGGTCATTTATGCTCACTGAAATAAAAGCCGTCATCGTTGAAGATGAAATCAAGGCCCGAGAGGCATTGGAGGATTTAATTGATATGGTTAGTCCGTTTGTCAAAGTGATTGGCTATGCCGCATCGGTCGATTCTGCCATCTGCCAGTTAAATGAACTAAAGCCACAGTTAGTTTTTTTGGATATTCAGCTCGGCTCCGAAAAGTCGTTTGAGATCCTACGTCAACTGCCGGACAGCCCCCTGGAAATCATCTTCATTACTGCTTATTCCGATCATGCGGTGGAGGCCTTCAAGTTTTCAGCGGTAGACTATTTGCTGAAACCAGTCAATCCGGAACGGCTGTCTAATGCCATTGACAAAGCCCGGGAGCGACTTGCAAACGGAAGATCTACAATGAATGTGAGTGCACTTCTGGATAATTTAAAAACCTTGAACAAACCCAAGAAGATTGTCCTCTCCACGTTGGATTACGTTCATGTAGTGGATATCCAGCACATCATCAAATGTCAATCATCTGTCAATTACACGGTCTTTCATCTTCACGATGGGAAAGAAATTGTGGTCTCTAAGACACTGAAAGAGTTTGATGAACAACTCTCTCCCTATGGATTTTATCGAACCCATAAATCCTGGTTGATCAATCTCAATTTTGTTAGCGGCTATAATCGCCGAGATGGTGGGATGGCAGTAATGGAAGATGGTTCAGAAATCCCGGTGTCCATTTCAAGGAAAGAAGATTTCATGGAGATACTTAGAGCGTATTTCTAATCTTCGGACCCCATAATTGGTAGAATCAATTCCGATGGGGGTAGAATCAAGGAACATGCAGGATAAATAAAATGGCCGGTAATCTGTCCTTACTTATTTGATTATTGTAATGTCAAATTGTAATAATCTAATAACTATGAGAGATACTACTGCCTTATATCCAAGACGATTAGATCAACGCCTTGTGAGCAAATCCATTCTATTATTGCTTGCGTTTGTCCTTGTGCATTTCGCCCGAGCGCAGTCATCCTTGTACGGCACTACCGAAGATGGTGGCGAATTTGGAGCGGGTTCTATTTTCCGCACCAACGACGACGGCACCAACCTGGAACGGATCTTTTCTTTTCCGGTGACCAATGAAGGGGCCAATCCCAGAAGTGGCTTGCTGTTGCATTCTAACGGATTTTATTATGGTGTCGCAGAGTTTGGAGGCCAGGAAGATGAAGGAATTCTTTTTCGTTACGACAGACAAAATAACAAGCACGAGAAGATTTATGCATTCAGTAAAGGTCGGCCGGTTGGGGGCCTGATGGAGGCATCCAATGGCAAGATTTACGGAACCACGACCACGGCATCTTCAACGGGATCTGTATTTGAATATGACCCCGTAAGTGATATCATGACCGAGACTTCTTTTTCCGGTACGGCACAAGGGAATGCCCCGTACGGTCAGCTTGTTGAAGCAGGGAACGGTCTCTTATATGGCACTACCTACTTAGGTGGGGGAAATGGGTCGATTTTCTCTTATGACCCTACAAATCAACTCATTTCTCTTGTCTTCGCTTTTTCCAATACGGATGGAAGAAGACCTTTCGGAGGGTTGGTACAAGCTGCAGACGGAAAGCTATACGGAACCACCACGCTTGGAGGTGCCAACGATTTAGGAACATTATTTTCCTATGATCTCGGT
>CAZQDI010000188.1:0-7624 GCA_964591785.1 uncultured Roseivirgaceae bacterium | reverse complement strand
CACTGGAGAAACCGAACTGAATATCGAAACCAAGGCCAACGAATCAGCCGTGGTTGTAGTATCAATTAAGGTCTTGACAGAAATAATCTCTGAGTCTTCTGAAACCACCGAGGAAGTATTCACAAACCGTGCACGATAGTAGTAATTGGTATTGAAGTCAAGACCTGTAACGAGAACAGAATTTTGTATCGTCTCAAAGCTCTCGAGGCCGGGTAAGAAGGTAGAAAAATCACTCGAGTTCGAAACATCAATTTGGTAATTGACCAAATCAACACCCCCAATCCAATTTGCCACAAAAGAAGTGTCAGTAATTTCAGAGGGTTGAAGAATGGCAAAATCCACTACGTCAATAGTCAATTCATCCGTAGTAGCGTCATTTCCTACATTACCGGCAAGATCGGTGGCGGTAACCATTACATCGTAAACTCCTGCTGACAACGGATCTAAAATCCCTGTATTCAAAGTCCAAATACCACCAGAAACAATAGATGCATCATAAGAAATACCAGCTACAGTAACCGAGACAGCTGCGCTGTCATCATCAATGGTCCCAGTAAGGGTGGGTGAAATGTCGCTGGTAATCAGCGCATCCACAGTCACTGTTGGTGTCGTCACGTCATAAAATACAGTGAAATCTGATGCCGGCGATGCACTATTGTCATCGGCTGCAAAAGCAGCACTATCGGGAATGGTAATGAATATTGGCCCCTCAGTATCCAAATTAATATCAACAGTAAATGTATTATCACCATTATCTACGAAAGAAGCGACTTCAACTGAGCCATTATCAACAATAAAATCAGCTACCACGAAGTCTGTAATAGGTTCATCGAAAGCTATTTCGAGCGTGGCAGGGGTGGTGTTGGTGATGGTATCATTACTTGTGATGACTGGTGCATTCAGATTTGTGACTCCGATAGTTCTGCTCTCGGTAATCCCCCAATCCCCCTGCGCATTTCGAACTCGTATGCCCAATCTTTGAGTAGACCCAAGTGAAAGAGTATCCGTATTCAGGCTCACAACGTCAGCTACAGTAGGACCTGGTGTCAAAAACGACACGGCATTCGCTTGACCAAACCCTGGGTCTTCGCCAATGAAATACTCGAACTCCGTTACATCGGTCAACGATCCTGCTTGATCAACAAAAAGAAGTCGGGTCTCAGTCGTCCCCCAAGCACCGCCTTCAGCACGAGCTCTCATTCCCAAAGTGTGAAAGCCCATCGTCAATCCATTTGATGAGAGCGATTCCACAAGGCTTATGGAACTCGTAGGAGAGAAACTGGTAATTGCAGTGGCACTTCCAACGCCAGGGTCCACGTCAAAAAAGTACTCGACCTGATCAACATTAATCACATTTTGAGAGGGGTCGACAAAAATAAGCCTCGTCTCCGTTGTTCCCCAGGCACCGCCTTCAGCACGAGCCCGCATACCTACAACATGAAATCCGACAGATAGCGTATCGGAATTTAAGGATTCAATTATGGATAGTGCATTGGTAGGAGAAAAAGATGTAAGTAAGGACGCACTTCCAACGCCAGGATCGTGATCGAAAAAATATTCGATTTGTTCTACGTTAACGATTGACGCTGCATCAGTTTGATCAATGAAAATCAGTCGCGTTTCGGTACTTCCCCAAGCACCCCCTTCAGACCTGGCACGCATACCTAGGATGTGAAACCCAACAGATAACGTATCAGAATTTATTGATTCAACTATTGAAACCGAGGTTCCGGGCGAGAAGGTTGCAATGGACGAGGCACTTCCAACGCCAGGATCATTGTCGAAATAATATTCGATTTGGTCCACGTTGGATATACTAGATCCACCGGATTGATCCACAAAAATCAACCTGGTTTCTGTGGTGCCCCAAGCGCCTCCAACCGTTCTTGCACGCAAACCAAGAATGTGGAACCCCGGAGCTAGACCAGTTGACCCTAAGGTCTGGGTGAGCGATACATCTGAATTGGGTGAGAAGGGATCCGACAGTGTAGCAAGTCCCACCCCTGGGTCATTGTCAAAAAAGAATTCAATTTGGTCCACGTTAATGACTGATCCCACCTCCGATTGATCTACAAAGACCAATCTTGTTTCTGTCATGCCCCAATCACCATTTGCAAGTAACGTCGAATTAACCCAATCACTGGGCTTAAAGCCAAATGGTGCCCCTGTTGACGGGTTGACTCCTCCAAAATACGGTCTGGATGCCAGATTTCTAGCTCGATAGCCCAATACATGAAAACCAGTAGATAGCCCCGATGAAAGTAGTGTCTCGACGGTGCTTATCTCAATCATGGGAGTTGCAACAGCAATGGTAGTAGCGCTCCCAAAACCAGGATCTACATCAAAGAAATATTCAAATTCAAATACTTCCGTGGTATCCGGCTGTGCATGGCTTAGCAATGGCCCGATTATCAGGACCAATTGGATCACTGATCTCAAAAGATGGCGGCACCAATTCATTTCTGCAAAAATCAGTTTCCTTCAGCCTCAATGGTTGCATCGACATCCGTACCTTCCTGAATTAGTTCTGGAAGCCTTAAAACTTTGATTATTGGTAGTGGAGAACCTGTAACACTGTATGGAATCGTCCCTCCTGTGACTCCAATGTCTCCACCATCATTCCCAGCAGCAATTGCCGGTGAGCCAGTATCAGGTGTAGGATCATATGCGAAATCCCAGTCATCCACAATTGGGACGTTAACTAAAATTGGGTCAACATTTTCAGAATTTCCGCTCCCGGTATTTCCGTTTGATCCAATCGGGAAAACATTATCTGCCGCACCAAATGAAATGTTATTGCTGAATGTACAATTCGTAACATCACCACCCTGCGAATCAGATGTAGGGTTTCGACCCAAGAAAATGTTATTGGAAATTGTAGATGTTACTACTGCAAGATTAAAAGCAAAATCTCCAATGCTTCCATTTCCTAAGAACAAGTTGTTCTTGATGATTGCGTCAGTGACATTTATGGATCCATAATTATTAGTTGCATTTGGATTCCATGTGGTCCCCATAATTACATTATTGGCGATAATCACCGAAGTAGAATTGACAGATGAGTTTTGCAAGTCGATGGCAGCCGCAAAAGTGGTAAGGTCTCTACCAATCACGCAGTTTCTTATGATTATATTGCTCAAACTGGTTGCAGAGCCACCGGAATTACCCGTGATATAGTCAATTTCTCCATTCTCAATAAAAATATTTCCAATCGACCCTGCTGCAGATGACCCCAACGTTATTTGACTAGCATTAATTCCAGAGAGTCTAACACCAAAGACACCCAGGGCAATGGTAATTGTACTGTTATTAACAACAGCTGGCTGCTCTTTGTCCGGATTATAACCTACGCCAAAAATTGTCAGGTCATTTTTATCAATGGTCCAACTACCGTAACTAAATTGACTGGGAGTAATATGAATAATATCCCCCGAGCTAGCAGCTGCAATGGCATCGGTAACATTGCTGAAAATATGTGTGCCTGTTGGAGCTGTCGGGCGATTATCCGCAATCCAAACAGTCTGCGAAAAAACACTGAAAGAAAATAAAGTGACAAAAAGTAGAGAGAGAGAAGTTTTCATGATCTTGGGCGGTTTATACTTAGTACAATATAAACATATTCCCAAAAAAGACCTCAAATCAGTCGTACTAAAAATTCATAATTCGTTCAACATCAGAATTTTACCCCTAAATCAATAGAGACAATGGTGTTACGTATCTGTAAATCTTCAGCACCCGAAATGGTCTCGCTGACCGTGTTGGAAAGTCCCCTTTGATAAGAAATACCAGCAAAGATGGTCGTATTGATACCAGCTCGATACTCGACTCCAGATCCTAAAATCACAGAAAAATCTGCAGGATTAAATTTGTCAATAACCTCATAGGATGGTTCCTTGGGCTCATCAAAGACTTTAAGCTCAAGCGCGCCACCTACCTGAAAGTATACCTTGATATCTGGTGCAATTTCATTAGTAAACAACTTGAGCGTTACCGGTATTTGTAGGTATTGTAAGGTGTATTCTTCTGTCGAATCCGCTGCGGCCCGGAAAGCCGCTCTTTTTGGGACGTATACTAATCCTGTACTTAGAAAGTAAGCGTCAGACAGCGGCTTATCTACTACCAGTCCCACAGAAAGTTTCAGCGCAGATCCATCGTTGTCTACGTTCTGCGCATCGTTGGTTACCCTATTTGATGCGATCACCGGAGACAATTTGAGTCCAAGTTTCGTTTGCGCCGAAAGTGCGATACATGAAAGAATAGCGATACAAAACAAAATCCGTTTCATAAAATAACGTTAATGGGTTGAATTGAAATCTTCAGGGAACTAACCTGATTATTTTTGCGGCAAAAATAGATATATGCTAAGAGTTCTATCAATGATATTGTTTCTTTTACTACTAGGATGTGAAGATCGGAAGTGTCGTGACACCGTTTCTATCACACCGGTAGATTTGGAGTTACAACGAATCGATCAGAAATTATTTCAATGTAAGTCATCTGGCGATATTTTAAACCTTCTTGATGAGTATGATTCGTTCGCCAAATTATTTCTTGACGCAAATGAATATCCAAACAAGCAAATTTTAGCTGAGCAAATATTCAAACTAATTCAAAATCCTTCCATTGATACGCTTTACGAAGAATCACAAAAAGCCTTTGAAAATCTTGACGGCCTCCTTGGCCAGATTGAGCAGGGATTAGGAAGACTTAAAAGCTATTATCCCAACGCACCTACTCCGCTGGTTCAAACAGCAGTAACTGGTCTTTATAAGGACTTGGTGATCACAAATGAACAAGTCATAATAGGTATGGATTTCTTTATTGGAAAGGGGGCTTCCTACCCACCTCAACAGATTCCTGAGTATATACTAAGGCGTTACAATACGGAACACCTTCCTGCAAACATCATTCAATTTATTTCCAGCCAGTTTATTCAGCAAACGACTGGAGAAACAATGCTCGCCGAAATGATCGATCATGGAAAATCCTATTACCTGCTAAGCCAGCTTTTACCATGTACTCCTAATCATATTCTTATTGGCTACACAAAAAAGGAATGGAAAGACTCCTTTGACAACGAGGTCATTATCTGGGCTAATTTCATAGAGAACGAACTACTTTATGAAACCAATCATCAAATGAAACAAAAGTTCTTGGGGGAGCGCCCGAATGTTTATGAGATTGGAGAAAAATGTCCGGGCAGAATCGCGAGGTGGCTAGGTTGGCAGATTGTCAATGACTATGTCAAAAACACAGGTGGCTCAGTCCAGGAATTGATGGCAGAGAAAGACGCATCTAAAATCCTGAGGCTTTCTAAGTACAAACCATCAGGCAGTTAAAATGTAAACCTCGGACTCGTTCTTTTCGAATTTGTATTCGTTGTTGAGGATCTTCAATAGTTTGGTTACTTGAATATTTTTATCGTAGTACAACTCAGCAAGCTTACGTCCATTCCGCTGATATTTGATCAAAAGCTCCGGAGATTCGAGAAAAACGCGGATTTTTTTAACAAAGTCATCTGCGTTTGCCGGATCATGGTGAAATCCGCATTTTTTCTTTTGAACAACATTTTTGATCCATCCATTAAAGTTGATGATACTTAGCTTTCCAGAAGCGAGGGCATCAAAAAACTTGTTGGGGCTTCCCGTTCCGAGAACATCCACATCCTTAAATGAAACATAAACTGCGTCACTTTGATCCAAGATTGCCTTGACCTCCTCTTTTCCCGAATGTGGATGAAAGGTCACATTATACAGAAATTTAGCATTCTCTTCGAGACGTTCTAATTCAGACCCATAACCAATTATGTTAAACTGAATAGGCAAATTAAGTCTGGCACTTCTTCGTGCCACATTAATAAGAAACTCCAAATGATTCGCTTTTCCGATGGCTCCGCAGTAGGTGATCTGGAACTTGTTTGTCGAACTAAAATCACCAATGCTATATTCTGGTTCGAAAAAAGAACAGTCGGCCATATTCGGAATGACGTAAACTTTCGTGTTAGGACTTATTTTTTCAATGTAATTGCGGATGGCTGGAGATAGAGCGATCACTTTCTCTGCTTCGAAGTAAAATTTTTTTTCCAGGGAATAAAGCCAATTTTTTACAAACTTGTTTTTAATTATCCCCATCTTAATTGGGGCTTCAGGCCAAAGATCTCCAACTTCGAAGTAATACTGCAGATTCAATTTCTTCTTCAGGTAGGTTGCGATAAAACCAGTCGTAAGTGGGGTAGTCATCACGTAGGCAATATCCTGTCGATCGAGTTTAAGTGCCTCCTTCTTAGCAAGTGAAACGAACTTCCAGAAAGAAAAAACTCGCCTTATGAAACCAAACTTATTATCATATTTGACGGGCAGATAATGGACCTCTATTCCGTCGACCTCCTTCACTTCATACGGATTCTGGTGCGCAGTCACCATAGTCACTTTATGACCAGCATCTACCAACCCTTTGGCCAGATAGTACGAGCGAATGGAGCCGCCTTCTTGTGGGGTTTTGAAATACTGATGAACGTAAAGAATTTTCACGACGTTAAAAATGCCTCGATTTGGGCTAATTACAAATTTGTTTTCGAGGAAAAGCCCTATTTATCCCACTTTGAGCAAAAATATCGGGAAGAAAATAAGTTTTTCAATAGGAATTCTTTTCGAAATACTTGCAGAAGGAAGTGATCTCACATTTGTCGCATTGCGGTTTTCTTGCAAGACAAACATATCTTCCATGCAGTATTAGCCAATGATGCGCTCTGGAAATATATTGCTCCGGAATGTGTCTGACCAGTTGCTTTTCGACCTCAAGAGGAGTCTTTGCGTTCTGAGTCACCAACCCCAGTCGCTTGGAAACACGAAAGACATGGGTATCAACGGCCATCGCTGGTTGGTTAAACAATACGGACACGATAACATTTGCCGTTTTTCTTCCGACACCTTGCAGTGAAGTCAGTTCTTTTATGCTTGTCGGAATCTCAGAGTTAAACTCTTCAACAAGCCTTTTGCTAAGTGCAAGGAGATGCTTGGTTTTATTGTTAGGATAGGAAACACTCCTGATGTATGGAAACAATTCATCAAAGTGGCTTACTGCCATATGTTCCGGAGTGGGAAAATCTCTAAATAATGCAGGCGTAACTTTATTGATCCTTGCATCAGTACACTGTGCACTTAATACCACAGCAACAAGTAGCTCAAACGGATTTGAATAGTTCAATTCAGTTTCCGGTTGTGGGTAAGATTCAGAAAAATACGTTACGAATGCTTCGAACCGCTCTTTTTTGGTCATCGTATAAAATTAGGGTAATAGCGGTGGAAATACAGTTGACGTATTCCTGACCTCTAAGGAAACCTCTATTATTTAACACGATATTACCTAAGCAGACTGCAGGTTCTTTGAAGCATAGAGTATTCTTGAAACAACTTCCTCTGGTGCTTTCAACTCAAAGCTCTCCAACAATGATTTTGCTTCTTCCATTTCATCCAGACTTGATCGGAGATCGATGTCAGCACTCAGCGATTGAATCAATTCCAATCGCTCGTCCTCATTTACCTCGTTGTATAGAAATCTTACTAGGTCATCTTCTGTAAAGGTTTTTGTCATAGGCGTTTTGTGTTTGCTCAAATTTCTTTCT
>CAZQDI010000187.1:0-7992 GCA_964591785.1 uncultured Roseivirgaceae bacterium | reverse complement strand
AGGCATTCCTCAAATTAGATTGTCTCTCCGTTTCAGATTTTCCCAAAATTGCATTTCAATCTAAATACTTTTTGAGTAAAAAAATCCTCTTTTACATTTTGGTATTGCGAAGGCACTTAGATTTACGAATGAAATTTAAATTCCACTTGTAGTCATTATCTAGTAAAAAGAAATTTAAACAAAAGCCGTTTTATGCCGTATTAGTCGTTGGGATATATTTGTACTTAACTCACAACCACCCTTTTATGGCCACCAACGAACTACTTACAGATGAAGTTGCTATTTCCTGGGATCAAAAAAAAGGTAAGCGTTTCCTGAAATTTTTATTTCAAGGTTCTTTTACAGAAGCTCAAGCTGAGCCAGCCATCCATAAATGGAAGCAAGAATTCGAGACTCTTGCTTCTGACGAGAAGATCGATCTCATCTGGAACTGCTTGGAGATGACTAAATACAGTGCAGGGGCAGCAAAATTGTGGAAAAATGCCATGTCTGTGCTTAACCCAAAAATTGATCAGATTTGGCTAGTTAGCTCAAATACGTTTATTAAGATGGGAGCTAAAACGGTAACATTCCTTCTTCCCATAAATCTGAAAGTGGTTGCATCCGAATATGAGATTCAATAAAGTATCTACCCCTACTTTAAGGTAGAAGGACAGACATATTCTGTTTTAGGCACGTCTGTTTCTGCAATGGCTTTAAACCCACCCTGTACATCTACAATGTTGTGAAATCCTCTTGATTTAAGGATCGATGAAGCAATCATGGAGCGGTAGCCACCTGCACAATGCACATGATACTGTGTGTCCTGATCGATTTGATCCATGTTTTCACTGATGAAGTCAAGTGGGAAGTTTTCGGAATTCTCCACGTGCTCGGCTTGCCATTCAGATTCCTTTCTTACATCCAATACCTGGAGCTCATTGGACTTAAATACTTCTGCGAACTCAGTGGCTGGGATAGAAGTCACCTGATCAGTTTCTTTTCCGGCCTTTTTCCATGCGTCGAAACCTCCATTGAGATACCCAAGTGTATTGTCATAGCCTACTCGTGAAAGCCGGGTCACCACTTCCTCTTCTCTTCCTGCTTCCGAGATGAAGACAATGGGCTGTTGCAGGTCTGGAATAAGTGCTCCTACCCAAGGCGCGAAACTTCCATCTATCCCAATAAATATGGAATTGGGAATATGGCCTTTGGCAAAATCCTGAGGTGCACGTGTGTCCAATACCAAAGCTCCCTCATGATTGGCCATCGCTTCAAAAGTCTCTACGTCCAAGGCGACATTTTTCTCCAAAATTTCATCCAACCCTTTAGCACCTGTCTTGTTCATGGCTACATTTTGCGCAAAGTATTGTGGTGGTGGCAGCAAGCCATCAGTAACCTCTTTGATAAACTCTTCTTTGGTCATGTCTGCTCTGAGGGCATAGTTGGTTTTCTTTTGATTGCCCAACAGGTCAGTGGTCTCTTTGCTCATGTTTTTACCACAAGCTGAACCAGCACCATGTGCTGGATAGACAATCACTTCATCCGGTAGTGTCATCACCTTATTTCTCAAACTATCATATAGATACCCTGCCAAGTCATCCTGAGTCATGGTGCCTTTCTGTGCCAAATCTGGACGACCTACATCGCCAATAAACAAGGTGTCTCCACTAAAAATAGCATGTTCCTTACCTTCTTCGTCTAGCAAAAGGTAGGTAGTACTCTCCATGGTATGACCAGGCGTGTGAAGCACTTTGATCTTGATTTTGCCAAGTTCAAAAATTTCACCGTCAGTAGCCTCATGAATATCATACTCCGTTTTGGCATTCGGACCATAGACAATCTTAGCCCCGGTTTTGGCTGCCAAATCCACATGCCCGGAAACAAAATCCGCATGAAAGTGGGTCTCAAAGATGTATTTGATTTTCGCTCCTTCTTTAGTCACTTTATCTAAGTAAGGCTGTGACTCCCTTAAAGGATCAATGATAGCTGCCTCACCTTCACTTTCTATGTAGTAAGCACCTTGAGCCAGGCAGCCGGTATAGATTTGTTCAATTTTCATAATTCTATTTTGATATTGTCTGTTTCTAAATTCTTAGTTCAATATTACGAATGCAAAACCTCGAACGGTGTAACATTAGTTACACAGGCTTAATTCAACAGCTCACCATGTTGCAATGCCCGCTCCCTTCTTGTAGTTTCGTCTGTCTCAGGAGATACCAATGCGTCGTGAACAGTGAGAAATACATTGGATTCGCCTATTTCCTTCAAGAGTCCTGTTTTATGGAGTGTATCCCGCACCGGACCAACGACTTCTGCTACCATCAATTTGATTCCCTTTTCCTTTAGACTGTGCATCAGATCCGTGAGGCCCTGAGAGGCTGAGGCATCTATCTGGCTGATTGCGGAGGCATCCAATACAATTTCTTTCAAGTGAGCATGCTGGTCAATTTCTTGTTCGATGAATTCCTTTACATATTGAATGTTGATGAAAGTGATGGGAGCATCCACACGAAGGATAAGCTTATCCTCCCAAATTTCCAGATCGGCAAATCGCTTTACATTCCTAAATTCTGTGTTGCCTTTTAGTTTTCCTAGAATGGCGATGTGAGGGTAGGCTGTACGATACAGCAATACCAGGATGGATAAGATTACTCCGGTAACGATACCAGGCACCATACTGAAGTTGAGTGTCACCAGAAAAGTGGCCATCAAGAGTCCAAATTCTACTTTGTTTTCTTGCCATAGTTTCTTCGCATAGCCAAAGTCTACCAGAGAGGATACGGCTACCATGATTACGGAAGCCAGAATCGCTTTGGGCAGGTAGTAAAACAATGGGGTAAGGAAGAGTAATGTTAATGCGATCAATCCTGCACTTATGATGGATGAAAGTGAGGTGTTTGCTCCGGCCTGGTGATTTACAGCAGAGCGGGAAAACCCTCCAGTGACCGGGTACGACTGAAAAAGAGCACCTACTAAATTAGCAGCACCCAAACCGATCAATTCCTGATTAGCCACTACTTTATAGTCTTTTCTTTTGGCTTCTATGGCTTTAGCAACGGAGAAGGCTTCCATAAAGGCTACCACGGAAATCGTCAAGGCCAAGGGAATCAACTCACCCATTTTACCTAAATCAAAATTGGGTAGTTGAAAAGGGGGCAACCCTTCCGGGATCGTTTTGACAATGGAGACCCCTGCATCACTTAATTGAAGGCCATAGACCAGCAAAGTGCCAAATATTACCGCAATCAAAGCACCGGGAATACTTTTATGAAGTTTTTTAACTCCCTTAATAATCGCAATCCCACCAATGCCAATAAGCAAAGTAACTAAGTGTGTTTCGTCTAACTTTTGTAGCGCATTCCAAATGATCTCATACACTTTATTACTCTTTTCTATCTCCGTTCCAAGCAAGTACTTGAGTTGATTCAACCCAATAATCATTGCAGCAGCAGAAGTAAATCCACTGATGACGGGTTTAGATAGGAGATTGGTAATAAACCCCATTCGGAACACTCCTAAGAGCAACTGAAACAAACCCATGAAAAATGCCAGCAAGATGGCAAAGCCGATGTAGGCATCTGAGCCTTCAGTTGCCAGTACGGAAACGCCTGCTGCCACCAGCAACGAATCCATGGCTACTGGAGCTACAGAAAGCTGTCGAGAAGTGCCAAAGATGGCATAGATCACTTGCGGAACGATGGAAGCATACAGCCCATACACCGGAGGAAGACCAGCAATAAGTGCATAAGCCATTCCCTGCGGAATCAGCATGATTCCTACGGTGAGTCCGGCAAATACATCACCGTTCAGATGAGATTTTTTATAATTCGGTAGCCATTGAAGAATGGGCAATGTTTTTTGGATCCAATTCATAGTTTATTAAGAATGATCCAAAAGTATCGAACACTAAAACCCCATGGTGTAACATTTGTAACACAGCGGCTAGAGGATCTCGATCATGTTGCGGTGCTGCTCTATTTTCTCTTCCTTTTCCAGCTGCTTCAATAACCTGGAAATCACCACTCTGGAGGTGTTGAGTGCATTGGCTATCTGCTCATGCGTTTTATGTATTTCAAATGAACCGGTGGCTTGTTTGGTATCTAGTAAGTAGCGATACAATCGCTCATCCATGTTGTGAAAGACAACACTATCAATGGTTGTCAATAACTCATCAAAGCGGGTTTGGTAAGACCCAAAGACAAACCTTCTGAATGATTGATACTTGGTCACCCAGCTATCCATATAGTGCATAGGAATCATCCAAAGTGTAGAATCTTCTTCGGCCACTACTTTGAAAGAAGCTTTTCTCCCTTCTATACAACAGGTAATGGACATGGCACAGGTTTCACCCCCTTCCAGGTAGTAAAGAAATACTTCCTGTCCATCAGGATCTTGACGCAATACTTTGAGCAGACCGCTAAGAACTATCGGGATTTCATTGCCAGGACTATCAGGACTGACCAGCACATGACCAGATTTCACTTTTTTTAATCGGCCAATCGCAACAATTTCATCTATCAATTTGGGCTCCAGGCCAGTATTGCTCAGGAGTACGTCAACGGTATTGCTCATATTTGTATAACTAACAAGGATCAATAAATGACTAAACATCATTTGATCCTTTTACATTCAATTTATGGACATTAAAGATATTTTATCGTTTCAGCTTTCTTTCTTCAAAGAGGAAGCCTTGAAAGACGAAATCGCCGAGCGTGCCAAGTTGGTAGAGGTCGAAGCAGGCACCTCTATCTTGAAAGAGGGCAGCTATGTAAAGACCGTTCCCATCTTGCTTAGCGGCTTGGTGAAGGTAGTAAAAGAAGAAACGGGAGGCAAGGAATTGCTGCTGTACTACATCTATCCTTTAGAAAGCTGCATTGTCTCCATCAACTGTGGGATCAATGATATCAAAAGCAGGGTGAAAGCCATCGCCGAGGATGACTCCAAGGCCATCCTGATTCCATCTTCGATCATTGGAGAATGGCAGATGAAATATGATTCATTTAATCATTATGTATTGAATTTATACCAAAAGCGATTTGATGATGTATTGGATGCTTACAATGCGTTGGCATTTCAAAGCTTGGATGCCCGATTACTGTCTTACCTGAAAGCCAGGTCTCAGGCACTAAATAGTAAGGAAATCAAAGCAACTCACCAGGATCTGGCAGATGAACTTGGCACAGCCAGGGAGACCGTTTCCCGTATGCTCAAGAAGCTAGAAGCTGAGGAACATGTAAAGCTGCATCGAGGGTGGGTGGAAGTAATCTAGTAGTAGAGCACAGCGTACCCTTTCTGTTGAAATTCCACCAATGTGGTGATAGCGGAGAGGGCCAGTTCAATATCAGGATTTAGATTTTCTACCCCAAACCCTCTTCTAACCAAAGCTTGTCCACACACCATGAACTTCACCCCATGGTCTTTCAGAGCTGATATGACTGCCAAATCTGGATTTTTAGCGTCATACTTTTCCTCGTAAGCTTTGTCTGTTAGCACAGCTTTGGTGGCTGCTCCATGAATGATGACCACAATCTCGAGTTCTTTTTGATCAATTCCAGCCAATCCATACAGGTTAATCAGTCGGGCGATACGATCCATACTTTTGCTCACTCCACTTTTTGTTGCTTCTGCGCTGGTAAGATCAATAATAATTTTACCACCCTCTTTAGGAAGGATTGCATTTTCTAAATCCGCAACCCCGCCATACCCTTTGACCACAGGAAATACATAGTCCTGGCCCTTTGCGGAAAGGGTAAGAAAAACAATCAGGAGAATTATAGGGATATGTCTTTTAGTAGTATTCATATATCAAAAGTGGGATTTAATTTTTTCAAGTTATGTGATTTTCGTCACTGAAATTGGCGCGAGTCTTAGGGAGCTTTGAATCAAAAAGATATTGATATGAAAAAGAATATGAGTAGAACTGACGGAATCATACGAATTATTGTGGCTCTTACGATAGGGGTGCTGTGGTACACCGGTATGGTAAGTGGAACACTTTTAATTATCCTAAGCATCGTTGCAGCGATATTTATCGTTACAGGATTCATCAACTTTTGTCCATTGTATTCAATACTTGGGATCAGAACTCGACCAAAATCCAATTAAATATTTGGTGATACAGGTGATAGAAAGCTCATTGCTGTTTGCGATGAGCTTTTCTTTTTTGACTATATCTTGGATATCATGATATATCTATATTTTGTTATCTCACTTTCCGTTTAAACCCATGTGTATTCTGGTGAATAAAATCTTTAGGAAATTTCTCTACGCCCGGGAAACCAAGCTTGATATCCCTGCCATCATGAGGGATGTAATTGGTCTTAAACAAGTAGTCCCAAATGCTGAGCGTCAATCCGAAATTCACACCATATTTTCGTTCGTCTGGTAGGTCATGTGCATGATGCCAGATGTGCATTTGCGGATTGTTGAAGATATATTTTAGAGGCCCAATATTCAACTTAAAATTGGAATGGTTGAAGTGACCCACCGCCAACGTGAATATGTGTATGATGAAAAAGTCCCTAAGACCAATACCGATTAATGCTAATGGTAGGTACTCAATGGTTCTATAGACTACATTCTCCATCCAGTGATACCTCAAGTGTGCGGCAAAACCCATCTGCTCTACCGAGTGATGTACCTTGTGAAATTCCCACAATGCCGGAACTCTATGTAGTAACCTGTGCGTCCACCATTGAACAAAATCTCTTACAAAAAAACCAAGTACCAAATGTGCCCAAGTAGGCCAGGACATCACTTCAAATGCAAGCAGGTTTGTAATGCCTACTGAAGCGAGGAGGTCATTAAAAAAGTGGACAACTACATCGGATACGGCATTGTATATAATTAATGAAAATAAGAAGAAGTTGAAAAACATATAGAAGAAGTCCAACCAGAAGTCCTTTCGGAATTTTGCTTGTCCCTCTCTCCATGGCTTTGCAAGCTCGAGTATGTAAAAGAACGCTGATACTCCGATTAGCCAATAGAAATAATTATGCCAGGTAGGGTTGGTTATCTCCTGCAATAGGTAATTGGCGTAACCTTTATAGCTACTAGCAATGATATTTATATATTCTTCCATTTCTAAAATTACTGTTTGTCTGCTGTTTCACCTGCTTCCACCGGCAAATCGAAGTGCGTCCATTCTACCCATGACCCGTCGAAGTTTTGAACATTTGTATAACCCAAAAGTTCGGATAAAATAAAAAATGTGTGCGATGAGCGAACACCAGAGTGACAATATGTTACAATTTGGGAATTCGCTGAGTCCACAACTTGCTTATACAAAGAATCAAGCTCATCAATTGATCTGAATTTATTAGTGATAGGGTCAACTGCATCTATCCAATCAATATGCTTACTACCAGGAATTCGACCTCTAAGCATAGCACCAGATTTTAATACTTCTCCTGTAAACTCAGACTTTGTTCTCGTATCGAGCAAGGTTACTGAGTCTCTCATATCAACAAGTTTTGCTGCTTTCACTATTGTTTCTGGTCTTACGATATCAGGTAGCTTGAAGGTGGCTTTAGGATATTGCTTGACCCTTGCAGTAAGTGAGTCCACCTCATTCCAAGCCGTGATACCTCCATTGAGGATTGCCATTTTTTCGTACCCATAGTAATTGAGCATCCACCAAAGTCTTGTTGCCTCACACGATCCTTTGTCATCATACATTATCAAAAACTGGTCGTTTTTTATCCCTTTCGATCCAAAAACAGATTCTAGTAAATGCTTTTCAGCTAACATTCCTTGATAAGGAAAGGAATCACTTTGTATCTCACTCCGCCAAATATTGATAGCGTTCGGAATGTGATTTGTTCTGAACTGATCTGGCTTTCTAAGATCTAGAACTATAACTGAATCATCGTGAATAATCTCCACTAACTCCTCTACTTCGATGATGAATTTATTTATTCTTATATGCTCTGATCTTGATGTATCCTCACAATTGAAAAGGATCATAGCCATGAGACATATTCCGAATACGTTTCCACTCAAGCGCATACC
>CAZQDI010000186.1:0-8015 GCA_964591785.1 uncultured Roseivirgaceae bacterium | reverse complement strand
CCTTCAGTAAGAAAGAAAGTAAACAAGCACGGATTCAGAAAGAGAATGGAAAGTGTAAATGGCAGAGACGTGCTGGCCAGGAGAAGAGCTAAGGGTCGCAAAAGATTATCAGTTTCCGATAGTCTGCATAAAAAGTAATATGCCCTGATGGGCCAAAAAAACACTGGCTTTTCAAAGAAAGAAAGGCTGTCAAGCAAAAAAGAAATAGAGGAGCTTTTTAAAAATGGTTCCTCTTTTTATTTTCCTGCATTTCATGTGCGGTTCTTATTGGCCCCACAACAGACACATCAGATTTTGATTTCTGTACCCAAGAAAAACTTTAAGCGTGCAGTGGATAGAAACCTCTTGAAAAGAAGGATTAGGGAGGCCTACCGTCGGAATAAAGATCTAATACAGGATTCTAAGCCACTTAATATTGGATTCGTGTATATTTCAAAAGAAATTCTATCATTCCGTGAGATCGAAGATCAACTAATTGATGTATTTGATCGTTTGAAGAAAAATATGACAGATTGATATGCGTAGAAAAATACTATTATTTGTTCCACTGACTCTTGTACTTGCTCTCCTAATTTCAGCGGCCGTCCCATCTTCTGATCGGTACTTCGAGATTTTGAAGAATCTAGATATTTTCGCCACACTCTTTAAAGAAGTCAACTCTCATTATGTTGACGAAATAAATCCAACAACTCTGATGAAGTCGGGAATCGATGATATGCTTGAGACCCTTGATCCTTACACCAACTACATTGCAGCGGATGATATAGAGACCTATAGAATTATGACCACCGGAGAGTATTCAGGGATTGGCGCAGTGGTTGAACGAATGGACGGAATTAGTACAGTGGTAATGCCGTATGAAGGCTTTGCTGCCCACGAGGCCGGATTGCGCGCCGGGGATGAAATTCATGCCATCAACGGGATTTTGCTGGAAGGTAAGACACAGGAGGAAGTTAGGTACCTCATGAAAGGACAATCCAATTCCGAAATTACACTCTCGATAAAAAGATATGGACTGGATGAACTCTTTGAGGTGAAAGTAAAACGAGAAAAGATTGCAGTGGATAGTGTGCCATACGCAGGAATGGTGACTGAAGACATCGGATATGTGAGGTTGACCAGTTTTACGCAAAATGTTGGCAGATCAATTGGAATTAAGGTACTGGAACTTCTTGAGCAAGGGGCGACAGGTATCATATTGGACTTAAGGGGAAATCCCGGAGGGTTATTGCATGAAGCTGTTAATGTTTCTAATGTCTTTATTGATAAAGGAAGAAAGATTGTAACTCAGAAAGGTAAAGTCAGAGCTAATGATTGGACATACAAAACATTAAACGATCCTGTGGATTCCGAATTGCCGGTGGTTGTGCTTACTGACAACGGCAGCGCATCAGCTTCTGAAATTGTGTCAGGGGTCATGCAAGACTACGACCGGGGGATCTTAATCGGCAGAAAGACTTTTGGTAAAGGACTTGTTCAAATTGAGAGGCCACTTTCGTATGATGCTGTTGTGAAAATCACAACAGCAAAATACTATACTCCAACGGGTAGATGCATACAGGCCATAGACTATAGCAATAGGAACGCAGACGGGAGTGTTGGTAAGATTCCTGATTCGTTAAAGAATGAATTTTTCACTCAAAATGGAAGAAAAGTCTTTGATGGGGGTGGTATCGATCCTGATATCGAGGTGCCGTCCATGGAATATGCTCCAGTTTCAAGGGCTTTGGTTAATAACAATCTTATTTTTCGCTATGCGACTGAGTATTATTACAGCAATGAGGACAAAAATCCTTCTTCCCCTAAGGAGGTAAATTTGGGTGAAGCAGAATATCAAGACTTTGTTTCATGGCTTTCTGACAAAGAGTTCAATTATGAAACCAGGCTCGAAAAGAAGACAGAAGAGCTGATAAATGTTTCGAAGACCGAGAAAAAATACCAATTACTTAAAGAGTATATTGACGAATTAGTTGCAGCTTCTAGGCACAACTTAGATGACGATTTAGAAACATTCAAAGAGGAAATATTGATGTTACTTGAGCAGGAGATCGCAGGAAGGTATTTCTTCGAGAAGGGCCTTATTGAATCTACTTTTGATAAAGATCTCGATGTTCAAACTGCAATTGAGGTGTTGAATGATCCGAATCGCTATGCCTCTATTCTAAATCCAGATTAGATTTGGCACTTATCTTAAGTCTCGAGACTTCAACACATGTCTGTTCGACAGCGATTCATGATGAAGGGCAGCTGGTGACCAGTCAACTGCATCAAGTTGAAAAATCACATTCCTCGTTGTTGCCAACAATTGTATTAGAAATATGCAAGGAGGCCGGCCTGTCGATTTCTGACTTGGCCGGTATTGCTGTTTCTGAAGGTCCGGGAAGCTATACGGGCTTAAGAATCGGTATTTCTTCAGCTAAGGGGTTTGCCTACTCGCTTAAGGTTCCATTGATCGGAATTCCAACACTTGATATTATGCTCGAGGCCGTGCGGAATATTCATACTGGAGAATTTATGCTATGTGCCATGATGGACGCAAGGAGAATGGAAGTATATACCAAAATGGAAGATCAGGACGGTCAAGTAATATGGGATACGCAGCCCAAAATCCTGGATGAATATTCATTTTCAGAATTTGAGAATACTATTTACGTCTTTGGAGATGGAATGCCAAAATTCAGAGAAGTTAGTCTCAATAGAAACCTTGAATTTATTGATGATGTATTACCGGATGCGTCAAAAATGGGTCGTCTTGCTAAGGAGCGGTTTGAGCTTAGAAACTTTGAGGATGTGGCCTATTTTGAACCTAATTATCTGAAGAAATGGAGAACTACTACTCCAAAAAATAAGTTATCGTAGCATGGAAGAGATAGTTAACCGAGTGGCCAAAAGTCCACTAATCTCTATTGATCTTGAGGAATATCTTGATGAAGGTGAAATAGTAATTTTTGATCTTCAAAGTATTTTGTTTCAGGGGATGATTCTTAAAGAGAAAGATTTTAGAGAATTCATCAAAACAAATGACTGGAGTGAGTACGAAGGCAAGAATGTAGGGCTGACCTGTTCTGCTGATGCGATTGTTCCCATTTGGGCCTATATGCTACTAGTGGCCAAGCTCAAAGATCATGCAAATATTGTCACCTATGGAGACCAAAATGCTGTTGAGAAAGCAGTCATTGACCAATCCATAATGAAGTGTCTAAGAGAACTTGATCTGATAGATAAAAAGGTGGTTATTAAAGGATGTGGAAACATCACCAATATAGAATATGCCTATACACTAATAGCAGAAAAGCTCTATCCAATTGTGGGTAGCCTCATGTATGGAGAGCCTTGCAGTACAGTACCTATCTTTAAGAGAAAAAAATAAATTGAATTTGGAAGAATTAAAGTATCCAATTGGTCGGTTTCATTTTGAAGTTCCTACGCAAGAGCAATTGGATGAGTGGATTGATACAATTGAGACCTTGCCAGAGGAAATAAAAAAGCTTGTTAATTCACTTTCTTACGAAGATTTGGAAAGTCAGTATCGTCCAGATGGTTGGAATATAAAGCAGGTGGTTCACCATCTTGCTGATAGCCATATGAACAGTTTTATTAGGTTTAAGCTGACCTTAACTGAAGACAACCCCACCCTTAGACCGTATAATGAAGGTGAGTGGGCTAAGACAGATGATGCAAGTAGTGAAGATATTGCTGATTCACTTGAGCTTTTGACTGGATTACATAAAAGGTGGGTAACATTATTAAAAAGCCTACAGCCAGAGGAAATGAATCGGACATTTGTGCACCCTGAGTATAGTAATCAATATAATTTGAAATGGTTGTTATGCTTATATAATTGGCATTGTAAACACCATCTAGCGCATATTAAGTTGGCGATCGACAATCGTTAGTTCCTTTTATTTGGCATTCATTGTTTGTGGTCTGCTAGTTCATTTTGAAATCACTACAATTTCCAGCCTCATCTATAAAGTTGGTGGTTTTAGCAATATTTCCTAATTCAAATAGATTTGTCGGTTTAGGTTTGTACTAGTGCAGAAAGTAGACTTTTTATGCCAATTGGAAAAATACCCGTACCGGGTGTTCTTGTGTCTGTTTATCATCGCATTAATTCTTCGCTTTCATACATTCATCCCCATCACACTGGATAGAGATGAAGCTACTTATGCTGTTTTTGCTGATCATCTATTAAATGGGTCAGAGCTCTATAAGGATATTCAGGATATCAAACCTCCAGGCATATTTGTCATCTACTGCGGAATCCAACTTTTATTTGGTAAGTCTCTATGGACAATTCGGTTGATGTCCATTTTGGTGGTATCCTCATCTGCGTTTTTCTTGTATCTCTTCAAAAGAAAGCGAGGATTTGACTTAGTTCCATCACTTCTTACTGGAATTGTCTATATCCTTATATTCAACTATTTCTTTGGTCTTTCTGGAAATACTGAATTGTACTTCATTTGGTGTTTTTCATTGGGACTTCTGACTTTCTCGTATGCGAAAGGTTTAGCTGGATTCTTCTCTTCAGGGTTGATCATAGGTATTGGATTTATTATTAAGCAGCATATCGCATTTGATTTTGCAGCACTTGGTCTTTTTTTCCTCATTAGTTCAATTCAGTTAAAGTCCTTCTGGAAGAATTTCCCTAACATGACTTTGATGGTCGTTGGTTTTCTTCTACCCTTCCTTCTTGTGAACGGATACTTTTATTTTATCGGCAATTGGGAATACTATCATTATGTTACCTACGTAGCTCCTGGTAACTACTCGGCAACTCATCATTTGCCTTCTATTGCTAGATTTAACCTCAACGCACTTTTAATGTTCTCTCCATTTATTTTGATGGGAGTTCTTAGTTGGAGAGAGGCAACCCTCGACTCATCATTTAGAGTACTGATCCTCTTATTGATACTGTTTGACCTAATAGCTGTAAACCTGACAGGTAAGCCATTCAAACACTATTTATTGCAACTGGCTGTTCCGATAGCGCTACTGGCAGGGGAGGCCTACCAATTAAAGAGGATAAAGAGGTTTTTTGATAAAGGACTCGTTCAAAAACTTGCGATTGGATTAATGCTTCTTTATGCACTTACTCTAAGTGTTGTTTACAAATACTATCGTTTTGATTCAGGCAGAGAGTTGGTTTCATACTTCGAAAGTAGAATGAAAGACAGCGATACTCTTTACGCTGCGGACGCACCAACTATTCTTTATTGGTTTTTTGGAAAAAAGTCACCGACAAAGTTCATTCACTCCACTTTGATGGTATTTCCCCAGCACATTGA
The DNA here is from genome assembly GCA_964591785.1 of uncultured Roseivirgaceae bacterium. Lineage (GTDB taxonomy): Bacteria > Bacteroidota > Bacteroidia > Cytophagales > Cyclobacteriaceae > Ekhidna. The sequence goes on along the minus strand of CAZQDI010000186.1, from coordinate 2,727 downwards.
AGAATTAGGTATAGATGTAAATGCTGAATTGAATCGAATTCTCTCAGGGCATCCGACTTATGTTGTTATTTCCGATCGCTACCCTCACAAATGGTTCGTCAACGAAGTAAAAGCAAGCTATAGCAAAGTTGCTGATCTGAAGAAATATACCGTTTATCAGATCAAAGACGAGTGGTCCAGACCAATTGTTTTCGGAACGGACTCCCAATTAGATTAACATTTACTTTTTCTTTTTGTCCGATCCTGCGATGGAGCTTCTCATGTCGGTGTCAGCTTCAATATTCTGGAATTTATAGTAATCCATAACTCCAAGATTGCCATTTCGAAAGGCCTCAGCTAGCGCTTTCGGCACTTCAGCCTCAGCCAAAATCACTTTAGCCCGGGCTTCTTGGGCTTTTGCAACCATTTCCTGTTCTTCTGCAACAGCCATCGCTCTTCTTTCTTCAGCCTTGGCCTCTGCCACTTTCAAATCTGCCGAAGCTTGGTCCGTCTGAAGTTTTGCTCCAATATTAGCTCCCACATCAACGTCAGCAATGTCAATCGAAAGAATTTCAAAAGCCGTACCTGCATCCAGTCCTCGTTGCAAAACAAGTTTTGAAATCTTATCTGGATTTTCAAGCACTTCCTTGTGAGTAGCTGCTGAACCCACCGAGGTAACAATTCCTTCACCTACACGCGCCAGAATTGTTTCCTCTCCTGCGCCTCCCACAAGCTGCTGGATGTTTGCTCTAATCGTTACTCTTGCTTTAGCAACAAGTTGTATCCCATCAGCCGCCACGGCAGCAACGGAAGGAGTATTTATGACTTTCGGATTAACAGAAATCTGGACCGCTTCAAATACGTCTCGTCCTGCTAAATCGATCGCTGTGGCCTGTTTAAACGTCAGATTAATATTTGCTTTATCAGCAGATATCAACGCTTTGATAACTTGTGGTACATTGCCACCCGCTAAATAGTGAGTTTCAAGGTCTTGAGACCTGAGTTGTCGTCTGGGAACCCCCTCCTCTTCTGCGATAGTTAAGCCTGCCTTTGTCGCAGTAATCAGGGAATTGACGATCACTGAGGGAGGCACTTTCCTTATTCGCATAAATACCAGCTCCAAAAGCCCAACACGAACCCCAGAAAAAATTGCTGTAATCCAGAGGTTGACCGGGACAAAGTATAGAAAGACAAAAAAGAGGATAATTCCTCCAACAACGAATAAAATAGGGATAATACTACCCATAGTAATTAGCTATTAACAGGTTCAATAATAATTTTTGAGGACTCAATTCTTACGACCTCAATTTCAATATTTTCATTCACAAATCCACCATTTGAGCTCACCTCCATCTCAATTTCTCCAAAAAGTGCCTTGCCTACTGGTTTCAGTGAAGATATCGATCTACCTCTGTCACCAACTTTGATGTCATGTTTCATCTCTTCGTTGAACCGGCCTTCCATAGTGCCTTTAAGCGAAAACCTTTCCCAGGACTTTCCTTTGAAAGCAAGTACCAGTGCCAGTACGTTTAAGATGGCTCCTCCAATCAGAATCAGCGTTCCTGTAGTGGGTCCGAAATAATCATACCCGAGATAAATGCAATAGGCAGAGAAGATAAAGCCTAGAATTCCCACCACCGTAGTGCCGGGTACGAATATGATCTCAGCGACAATTAGAAATGTGCCGAACAACATCAATCCGATTATGGTTAACCACTCCATCAATATGCTTTTGCAAAAAGAACTCTTCTCTTAGAGGGCTTTCCAGTAAAGATACATTTTCCTTCTTCCTCGGACTGACTAAAAGGGATACATCTAATCGTGGCCTTTGTATCCTCTTTTATTCTCTCTTCCGTCTCGGGTGTCCCATCCCAGTGCGCATAGACAAAGCCTTCTTCAATAAACTGCTTGAAATCATCATATGAATCTGCAGATGTAGAATGGGCATCTCGAAAAGTCTTTGCTTTATCGAAAATATTTTCCTGGATTTTCTCAAGCAGATCTACAATTACATCTACCGCGTTCTTAGTCTCATGAAATGACTTTTCTTTTGTGTCTCTCCTTGCTATTTCTATCGTGCCTTTTTCGAGATCTTTCGGCCCAATAGCAAGCCGCACAGGGACACCTTTCAATTCATATTCTGCAAATTTCCAACCTGGTTTGTGAGTATCTCTCGTGTCATATTTTACTGAAATCCCTTTTTCTTTCAAGGATAGAACAATTGGGTCTACCACTTCAGTAATTCGATTCAGATCATTTTCATTGAAATAGATCGGAATGATCACGACTTGAATCGGAGCCAATTTAGGAGGTAAGACCAAGCCATCATCATCTGAGTGAGCCATGATGAGTGCACCCATGAGTCGGGTACTGACTCCCCAGGAAGTACCCCATACCAATTCTTCTTTGCCTTCCCTGGTAGTAAATTTGACATCAAATGCCTTTGCAAAATTTTGACCCAAGAAGTGAGAAGTTCCTGCTTGCAATGCTTTTCCATCTTGCATCATCGCTTCGATGCAATAGGTTTCGACGGCTCCAGCGAAGCGCTCACTTTCTGTTTTTACACCTTTGATGACTGGAAGTGCCATATGCTCTTCTACAAATTTGGCATAAACATTAAGCATTTGATCCGTCTCCTGCTCAGCTTCCTCTTTGGTTGCATGGGCGGTATGTCCTTCCTGCCAAAGGAATTCTGCAGTCCGAAGGAAAAGACGGGTTCTCATTTCCCAACGCATGACATTCGCCCAC
>CAZQDI010000185.1:0-8067 GCA_964591785.1 uncultured Roseivirgaceae bacterium | reverse complement strand
AGGGTAATCTTTTTCTGAACTCCATACAGGAGCGCTGCACTGAAAAAAGCGAGGAAACATGCGTTAAGCACGGAGGAAGACCCTGATCCATTGCCAATGCTGTTCCATACTTTATCGGTCAAACTTCCTTCCAGCAACGGGTCCCACCCACTGTGGATGAGGAAGAAGGGCATACTCAGGACCATGATCGCGATGGGAATGATCATATTCAGAGGACTACTCGGTTGCGTCGATGCATCCACGGTCGATTCCGAAGGAGCGGGTTCCTCCTTTTGTAAGCGATTGGAAAAGCTTTTCATCGGTCCATATTCTTTTCCTGAAAAGGCCAACCAGAAAACAAACGCCAGCGTCAGAATTGCATAAAAATTGAAAGGAATCGAATAAAGTAAGGTCTTGAATGGATCTACATTATCATAGATCATGAGCAGGCCCATGATGTATGCCCCCCATGCGTTCAATGGAAAAAGAATGCAAGAAGGTGCTGAACTGGAGTCAGCCAGGTATGCGAGCTTTTCTCTGGGAATTTTGTGCTTATCAAAAAGTGGTCGGAAGATGGTGCCGACGGTCAGGATTGAAATGTTGGATTCGACAAAGATCAGAAACCCGGTGAGGGCTGAACTCGCTTGTATTTTACCTTTTAGGTTTTTTTGCGCAGAGAGCTTTTGCTGCACCCAATGAATGAAGCCATCAATGCCTCCTGAACCTTTGATCAGCTGAATGAGCGCGCCAATGATCAAGGTCAAAATGACGGTTCGGGTGTTTCCCTTGCTTTGGAAAACATCGACAAAGGCGCCAATGGTCGATAGAAATCCGGCAAAAACATTGCCTTCCATAATGATCAGATAGCCCACAAAGATTCCCAGGCTGAGGGAGAAAACGACTTGCTTGGTTCGAATCGCTAAGCCAATGGCCAGGATCGGAGGGATGAGGGACCAGAATCCATAATCTTCCATCGTTACCTGCGGTTAAATTCGGTGAGTGACTCGTCTGGCGACTGCTGCAAGGCCCGGTACGGGTAGGTGGTGAAGATTTTACCCACTGCATTGGTAATTACCTTCTTCACGCGTTTTTCTTTTCGTTCCTGATTCAGGTCGTAACTTCCTTGCCAGACCAACTTCTTCCGTTGATCGAACAGTTCAAAGAGTAGGACCGCTTCATGAATCGTTCTGGAGTTGACCGGCCAGGTCTGGAAACCAAAGGGTTGCTGGTTGTTATTGGTTTCCACTCGGGTGCTGGACGCAAGTTCATACCTCAGCGTGAGATGCGGCGAAACAGACGACTCCACATAATTTCTGCGGGACATCTCTGCTCCAATGTTTTCCCGAATTAGCTCATAAACCCCATTTGATTCACTACTTAGTTTATTATCCAGTTTGGGGCTTACTACCCGAAAGGTTTCAAAACTTCTAAAGCTGGCTTTGGGATTGACATAGGAGATGATCCGCTGGCTACAGCCACTGAGTCCCAGAAGGAGAAAAAATACGATCCATTTATACATCTCTGCGAATTTATTAATAACCGATGGATTTAATTGGTTTCTTTCCGTCGCGCTCCAAGACCTCCAAAGTGTTAATTATTTGCTGATTTATTCGGGCAATTAGCTATGTTTAAGTGGTGTATGATGAATTTTGTCGAAATAGGTAAAATACGGTTAGAGATAGCACAGCATTTGATTCCCTCTGAAGCAAACCCTTTAAGTATGCTAAAAAAAGGCGGTTTATGTCTCGTGGCTTTGTTTGTCCTAAGTTCGATTCATGCACAAGAAACATCACAAATGGAAACCAACCTGGCAGGGGTGTTTCAAAACAAGACGTTGTTTATTCAGAATCCGTACAATCGAAATCTAAATGCATTCTGCATAAAGGAGATTCAAATCAACGAAAAGCCGGTTCAGATGAACTACAATTTGAGTGCCCTGAAAATCGATTTTGAGGGTTTCGATGCGTATACCCCTGTCAAGGTGCGCATACTTCACAAAGACACGTTGTGTGCTCCCATCATAATCAACCCCGAAGCCGTCTTATTCCATACGATTTTTAGGTTTTCTGAAATTGCGTTGACTGATTCAGCCTTGTATTGGTATACCAAAGGAGAGCGTGGGGTCGGAGAGTTTGAAATTGAAAAACTTTATCTTGGGATCTGGGTGGATCAGGAGATTATCCAGGCTACCGGGAAGTATGAAGGTGAAGGGTACAGCTTTTACCCTGACCTGGAGGAAGGCTCCAATAAATACCGAATCAGGTACAATTTTCCAAGTGGCAGTAGAATCGATCACTTGTACTCAACCGAAGTAGAGTTTGAGTTCTATCCGGAGCGTGTGGAGTTCAAGCCAAAATCTGCAAAGACGAAGTTATACCTCTCGCGATCAACGCATTATGAAATTTACGACCAGGGCAATTCGCTCGTATTGGAAGGCCAGGGCAACGAAATCGATGTTCGGGTTTTGCGAAGAGGCAACTACGTTATCTACTTTAACGGCAAAGATCCGGGCTCTTTTGTCAAAGAGTAACGCTTAGTGCTGCGTTAGAGAATCTGAATACCAAAAAACTTGAACAAGAACGTCAGGATGAATAAGATACTCAAGACGACTGGCGCAATAAATCCGATGGCAAAGTTTAGGTATTTCTGAATGATTGAACCTTTATATCCAGGCGCCCCTTGGGCGAGTTCATCATCCAGATTGTGTTTTTTCCAGACATAGGCCGCAAAGATCGAGATTAAACAACCCCCCAATGGCAGAATGGAATCGTTGGCCAGCGCCGCAACGAAAGATAGAAAATCCGTATCCTGGCCGCCATCCTTGTAAGTCACAAAGCTGGTGCTGAAAAACTCAGAATATCCATTTCCTATGAGCGACGGAATGCCAATGATGAAGATGAAGACAGCAACCATCCAGGCGCTTCTTTTTCTGGAGATTTTCCACTCGTCTACCACGTAGGAGATGGGTACCTCCAACAAGGAAACGGTAGAAGTCAAGGCCGCAAAACAAAGCAAAACGAAAAATAGTGTGCCGGTAGCTACACCCAAGCCACCACCGATGGTCCCAAATATTTGTGGAAGCGTCACGAAAATTAAAGCAGGTCCGCTACCCACTCCCTCCATGCTGCCACCACTCATGAATCCGATTAAGGGAAAGATCATCATTCCGGCCAAAAATGCAATCCCGACGTCCGTCAGCGTAATGAATGCCGCTGAGCTGACAATATTGTCATCCTTGTTGACGTAACTGCCATAGGTGATTAAAGCACCCATGCCGAGAGAGAGGGAGAAGAACGCCTGTCCCATGGCATTGTAAACTACCGAAGGAGTCAACTTAGAGAAATCTGGTACCAGGTAGAATTTCAGTCCATCCATCGCATTGGGTAAAGTCAGGACATAACATATAATGATGAGAATCATGACAATCAGGGTCGGCATCAAAAGCTTTGCTGCCTTCTCAATACCTCCTGAGACCCCTCTGGAAACCACAAAGGCCGTTGCTGACATAAAAATCAAACCATAAGCGCCCACCTTGAACACATTGGAGATGTACGCACCAAAACGATCGGCTATGTCAAAATTTCCGGCAACCATCTCAAAGATGTAACCAAAGGCCCAGCCGGCAATGACATTGTAGAAGGAGAGTATAAGCACTCCACTAAATAGTCCAAGCTTTCCGACGATGTTCCATTTTTTGAAACCTAGGGCATTGATGGCACCTACAGGGTTTTTTTGAGTTTTACGACCGATGGCGATTTCCGTGACCATCACCGGATAGCACAACAGGAAGCAAAAAATAAGGTAAATAACGACAAAAGCGGCACCACCACCTTCTCCAACCTCGTAGGGGAATCCCCAAATATTTCCGAGTCCGACTGCAGAACCTGCTGCCGCCAATATGAATCCTAACTTGTTGGAAAAGTTTCCTCTTGCTGCCATTTGATGAGTCGTTGTTTTATGCTTAAGTCGCCAAATATAGCAAAAGGATCAAATCGGATGCGCTATATCAAATCTTCCTCGTCAACTTTTACCTCATACGGGTAATTGAATAAGTGATTTTCTTTGATGGCATCAGAAACTCGGTTGGGGACAAGCTTTTCCCACCCACTTTCTCCGTTCTGAATCATCTCCAGGACCCGATCGGAGATGATGTGTAGATTCTCCACTTTGGCATCCGGAATGCTAAGTATCTTTTGATTTTCTATGAAATAGTAGAAGAGGCTGAGTAAATGCCTTTCCGGCATGAAATCATTGCCATGCTTCACTTCTCCATTGGCGTCTAAGATCGGATAGACAAACAGCTTCACGTGACTGCCAAACAACCTTGCAAAGGACTCAAGAATTCCTCCATCCAGGTTGTTGTAGTATTTCTCATTGAAAATCTGTGCAAGATTGTTCATGCCGATGATCATGCCCAGGGTTTTGTCCTTAATGAATTGGGACAGGTACCCTGCCAGTTTGTAGTGCTCCTGATAATTTGAGATCATCACATTTTGACCCAGAGAGCATAATAAATCTACCCGATCCAGGTAGTCTTGCTCATCCAGACCTCCATCGAGCGTCAGATCCGTCAGGGTGATTTCCACAACCGGAACAATGTCTTTTGCGCCTCCGGTTTCTTTCTTGAATGCTCGCATGCCGGTAATCATCATGTCGACGTTCACATGAGTTACCGGCCTGAACCTGCCACGAAGAACCAGGGCGTTTTTCCGATAGATGATGTCGGAGGGGAGAATGACATTTTTGTCGGGACCAAACATCGCAACTTGAGTCAGGCCTGTTTTGACCAGCTTAAGGGTCATCAGGCGATTATCAACATGATGAAAATCAGGACCTGATATTTGAAACATGTCGATCTCCAAGCGATCGGACCTTACATTATCTATCAGGCAGTCGATGATTTTTTCTGGCGTGTTGTTATAGTAGCAAGCGTGTATCAGGTTGACGCCGACAATGCCCAGCACTTGTTGCTGCCATTCTGCATCAAGGTCTTTGAGCTTTACATGAATGATGCACTCGTTGGGTTCAGTTCCAGGATGTTTCTGAAACCGAATCCCAAGCCACCCATGTCCCACATTACTACGACTGTAATTGATCGTTTCAACCGTATTGGAAAAGGCAAAGAAGGTGGTTCGTTTTGCACGGCTGGTCAAACGTTGATCAAGTAAAGAGTACTCTCGATCCAACATGCGGAGCAACTTCTCTTTTGATACATAGCGTGCACACTTTCCATAAATGGCATCACTAAAAGTCATGTCATAGGCAGACATGGTTTTCGCAATGGTACCAGATGCCGCACCAGCCCTGAAGAAGTAGGCGGCTACTTCCTGTCCTCCTCCAATTTCTGCCACCGTTCCGTAAATCCGCTCCTCCAGGTTGAGTTGAAGGGCTTTCTCTTTTGTCGTGAGCTTTTTCTTGAATTCTTCCATCTAGGGATTTGAAGTGGGACTAAACAAAGCTATTTCTATTGGCTAGCAAAACAAACCGTATAAACGAAAAAAACCGGCCAAAGGACCGGTTAGTTCGATTGAATTCCTCTTTATACTTAATTATACAACGAGTAGGGGAATTTGTTTTCCTCAATCATGACATCTGCGATGGACTGTCTTAGCACTTTCGTATTTACAGGCTCCATTTTTGTGAACCTCTTCATACCCATTAGCATGACTCTCAATTCATCGCCCTCGGCAAAGCATGCCACTGCTTCATCACCGGCATTCTTGATTTTTGTTACTGCTTCGTGTAAGTACAGCTTAGCCATATCCTGATAGACTTTGCTACCTGCATCACCATACAAACCAATGAGTTTTTCGGTTCGTAGCATTACTGACTCAGCCACATAAGTCTCAATGACCATGTCAGCCAGGTTTAGCAGCACCTCTTGTTCATGATCAAGGTTAGGGCCGAATTTTTCAGCAGCCTTACCTGCGGCCATCAATACTGACTTTTTCAGATTTTTGATCACCTCTTTTTCCTTGGCTAGCGGGGTGGATAAGTCCGGAGTCTCAAAGGATGGGACACCGGTCAACTCTTTGCCTACTGCCATCGCCGGGCCGAGCAGGTCCAGTTCGCCTTTCATGGCTTTCTTGAACAGCATTCCAACCAGGAGCATTCTGTTTATTTCATTGGTTCCTTCGTAGATTCTTGCAATCCTGGCATCTCTGTAGGCTCTTGCCATTGGAGCTTCTTCCGAAAAACCCATGCCACCATATACCTGGACTCCTTCATCTACGCAATAGGCCAATACCTCAGATCCGTGTACTTTGATCATGGCGCATTCAACTGCATATTGCTCAACGCCTTTCAGCTTAGCATCACTATCGCTCAGGCCTTCTTCTTTCAAGACACCAATCAGGTCTTCGATGTTTTGACCGGCTCGGTAGGAGGCAGCTTCCAAAGCGTACGTCTTAGCGGCCATATTCGCTAGTTTAGTTTTAATCGCCCCGAAACTAGAAATTGATACACCAAATTGCTTCCGTTCATTTGCATAGTTGGTAGAGAAGGACGCAATGTCTTTACAACCGTTGATGCATCCACCACCCAACTTGATCCTGCCCACATTCAGTACATTCACCGCAATCTTGAACCCGTTTTCTCTTTCGGATAGCAAATTTTCTGCAGGTACTTTCAGGTCATTGAAAAAAACCTGTCGAGTGGAAGACCCCTTGATGCCAAGCTTTTTCTCCTCATCATTCATCGTGATCCCTTCCCAGGTGCTTTCTGCGATAAAAGCAGATAGCTTTTTATCATCATCGATCTTTGCAAAGATGATGAGCAGGTCTGCAAACCCTGCATTGGAGATCCACATTTTCTGACCATTGATGATGTAGTGTTTGCCATCTTCTGTGAGTTTAGCTTTGGTTTTTCCAGAATTAGCATCAGACCCTGCATCAGGTTCTGTCAAGCAATAACATGCTTTCCACTCTCCGGTGGCTAATCTTGGTAGGTACTTTTGCTTTTGTTCTTCGGTACCATAATAAAGGATAGGAAGCGTACCAATGCCAGTATGTGCGCCATACGCGGTAGAAAAAGATCCTGCAGATGCCATAATGTCTGCAATCAACATTCCTGTATTAAAGCTCATTCCTAGCCCTCCGTATTCTTCTGGCACATTCACACCAAGGAGTCCAAGCTCGCCGGCTTTAGTCATTAATTCAGGCATGAGGCCTGCTTCCATACTTTCGATTCGTTCGGTATGAGGCGTTATCTCTTTATCAATGAAGTCCAGCGTAGCTGCTGCCATCATTTTTTGTTCTTCTGAAAACTCTTCCGGAATGAAGATTTCTTCCGCAGAAGTTTCTTTCACTAAAAATTCACCACCCTTTAATGAGGTTTTTTCTAAAACTGCTTCCATTTTTTCTATTCTGATACTGTTAACAAACTAAAAATACTCTGCATGCATAACAAATATAGAGACAAATACTCTGCATGCATAACAAATTTTATTATTTATCTATGAATCATCGAATAAATGGGTTGAATCGACATTTCGTCACTTATAATCAACAGATGGGGAAGGTTGAATTGAAGAATAGCGTCATTTTTACCAGCTTTGGCCTCGCTATTCATTACATATGATCAAAGGAAGTCTAAAATATCATTTATTAAGTACCGTCGCTATCTTCATGTTTGGGGGGCTCATGAACGTATTGGTGTTCTGTAACAATTGTTTATCACCTCCGCATCTCTTCTCATTTTTGTTCTTCGTAAATTTCGCTTACAATGGCCTAGCCTGGGTGACCTACTGGAAAGGCAGTGAGTTTTTGGTTGATGTCCTGGATCACTACTATCCATGGCTGAAATCTCCGTTACGTAGGTTCCTCCTGAGTATTACCTCCATTGCCATTTACATCTACATCACCTTGTGGATTTTAGATTTGTTTTTTGATTTAGTGGTATTTAACAAGAGCCTATCTGAGGCGCTTGAAGCTTCTGGAGCTCCGTTCCTGAACACGTTTCTCATAACACTTGGGATCAACATTTTTATGCATGGACGAGGGTTTCTCTTTTCATGGAGACAAGCCTCCATCGATATTGAAAAGCTCAAAACCGAACAGGTATTTACTCAATTTCAAAGTCTGAAGAACC
>CAZQDI010000184.1:0-8175 GCA_964591785.1 uncultured Roseivirgaceae bacterium | reverse complement strand
CCTATCCAAATCAACCTGGATGGTTGGGATTTTGGGTGTGATGCCGGTATGGTTAGAAAATGAAGCTCCAAACACGATCAGTAAGTCTGCTTCATTCATAAAATAAGATGCAATCGGGGTTCCACTTCTACCCAAAACACCACATCCGAGCGGATGTTCATCCGATATGAGCCCTTTCCCTTTGAAGGTCGTCAAGACTGGTGCATTGAGTTGTTCAGCAAGAGCTGTGATTGCCTCCATTTCAAACCTGGCACCATGCCCAACGATAATGGTCGGCTTTTTTGAGGACTTTAGCTTTTCGACTGCATCACCTATTGCTTTAGGACTAGGGTGAATTCGATAATCGGCAATTCTGTGGTCAAGATCAGAAGCACTCTTACCCTCAGCTGCTAACACTTGAACATCGTCAGGGAATGTTAAGTGAGACACCTCTCTGTTGATGATAGAGTGTTTAATAGCTAAATTCATTAGTTCAGCATGCCTACTATCTGATTGTACTCGATGGTTAAAAGATGCCACAGACTCAAATGCGGACACTAAATCTACCTCCTGAAAGGCCCCGGTACCCACCACCTGGGTTTGTACTTGCCCTGAAAGAGCTAATAGCGGAGCCCGATCATTCTTTGCATCCCACATTCCAGTGTACATATTAGTAGCCCCCGGCCCGGCGATACCAAAGCAAGCTGCGGGCTTTCCAGTAAGCTTCCCATATGCCGAAGCTGCAAAAGCACCGGCACCCTCATGACGAATTCCAATAAATTTCAGCTTGCCTGCGGCTTCTTGCTTTCGCATGGCTTCGGCGACACCTAGATTAGAGTGCCCAACCATTCCAAAGACATGGGTAACTCCATTATTCACCATTGTCTCAATCATCACATCAGAAATCGTTCGAACCTCGGGCTCCTCCTCCTCTAATTGAACGTAAATCCCATCTTTTCTGATCTCTATTGGAAATGTCTCAACTCCATCATCAAATCCTGGTGCCTTACCAGATATTGGGTCGTAATCCCAACCATGCCATGGACAACGAAGTAATCCGTTCTCAATAGAGCCTTCTCCCAAGGGTCCCCCTTGATGTGGGCATTTATTGTCGAGACATCCGAATTTTCCTTCGTGATGGGTAAGACAGAAGCTCTTATGGCCTGCCGTGACAGTCATAACTCGTTCCTCCTTGAGTTTAGAAGGGTCGTCCAATATTTTTTTCCAGACTACTTTTTGGGACATACGTTGAGGAGTTAGGTTGATAAATCCTTCTTTAAGGTAGAGAATTTATTCACCATTTCATCCCTTAGTAATCAAATTGTCGCCTGGTTTCCCATTTACCCATGTACCTGATTAATAAAGAAAAGCCCATCCTGGAATTTCCAGGATAGGCCTTTACTACTTTACCTATATATGAATCTTATTTGATCATGATGTACTTCGTATCAATGAAGTCATTACTTTCTACGGTTACGGCATAACTTCCAGGTTCAAAATGATACTTTCTGCCAATCAACCCTAGCTTTCCTTCAATCTTATCCTTTTGAAGCAACTCTCCATCCGGAGTCCAGACACTTACCAGCAGATCATTGCCTTCATCTGATAAAAGCTTAACCAGGACAGTGTTATCCTCTTTCTCTATTTTAGGAAAGAAAGATTTTTCCAAATTGCTATTGTTGACTTCAATTCCATCTTTGGTCACTAAAACTGGAAGAACCCGAACTTTTAGTTCGTCTTTAATGATGAGATCGTAGTTACCAATTGCTAGTTTCGAAAAATCGAAGGTCATTCGTAATAAAGCATCTCTCGATTTTTCCTTATACAGCACCTGACCATTTGCATTCTTGATGTATGCCACGGATGATCCCTGCACATCAGTGACTTCAACTCTGAATTTACTTTCTCCCAAAATATTGATTTTGAAAGTCGATTCATTTGCATTCGCAAAGGCTGCACTAATGAACATGGCCATCACTACAACTAATTTTACTGCCTTTTTCATAACTTCTGTTTTTGTCTTAATGATGGTACAAACATAGAATCCGCTCTTGGACCTAATCTCCCGACAATTATCATATATCTATTGATTTTTAACATTTAATGAATCAAATTCATCAAAAAGTAGTTTTCATTAAAGAATTTTATAATCAATTCGTAGTTTATTAAATCAACAGACTAATTGGAATATGCCAGTTACGCCAAAGAAATTCACCAAACCTCCACTAGAAAAGGTGGTAATGCCACATGAAGGATCTGTATTAATTCGTCATTTTACAAAAGATCGGAGAAACACAAGGCCTTATTGGCATTATCACCCAGAATTGGAACTTGTCTACGTAAAAGGAGGTAATGGTAAACGTCACATCGGCAGTCATCTTTCTTATTTTCAAGATGGAGAATTAGTACTTATTGGATCTAATCTTCCGCATCAGGGATTTACCGAAAGAATCGAGGGCAAAGAGAGTGAGACCGTGATTCAGTTTCGCGCAGATTTTTTAGGGGAGTACTTTCTAGACGTGCCAGAAATGCATGGGATTGCAAAGCTCTTTGAACGAGCAAAAAAAGGGCTTTCATTTAGACAGAATATTCTGGAGGAACTAGGAGAAAAAATTATTGGTCTGGTCGAAAAAGATAAATTCTCCCAAATCCTGGGACTTCTTGAGGTGTTAAAAGAACTTTCGGTTACAGAAGATTATAAAGTGCTAAATGCTGATGGTTTCCTTATGGTAGCCAAGCCTCAAGATAACGACCGACTGAATAAAGTTCTTAATTACATCAAGGAGCACTTTCAAAACAATATTACATTGATGGAAATATGTGATTTAGTTGGAATGACAGAACCCTCATTTTGTAGATACTTTAAAAAAATCACTACGAAGACATTTACTCAGTTTTTAAATGAATATAGGCTAGTGCATGCATCGAAGCTACTAGCAGAAAAACAGATAAGTATTTCAGAAGTGTGTTTTGAGAGTGGTTTTAGCAACTACTCTCACTTCGTTGATAAGTTTAAAAAATTTACGGGGCAAAGTCCGTCCTCTTATCGAAAAAGCCTAGATAACGTACTAGAATAAAAAAGGTCTCCAATGGAGACCTTTTTTGATGGGTTAGGTAAGGTTAGTTATTTTTTATTAGGATATACTGCTACCTCCCCCAGCTCCTCTTCAATCCTAAGAAGCTGATTGTATTTTGCCATTCGGTCTGATCTACTCATTGAACCGGTTTTGATCTGTCCGGCATTGGTAGCAACAGCAATATCCGCAATAGTGGCATCTTCAGTTTCTCCAGACCGGTGAGAAACCACAGCGGTCCATCCTGCTTTATGAGCCATCTCAATGGCATCTAGTGTTTCCGTAAGTGTTCCTATCTGATTTACCTTAATGAGGATTGAATTTGCAGCATTTTCAGTGATAGCTCTTTCTAAAAACTTCACATTTGTAACCAGTAGGTCGTCTCCAACGAGTTGGCATTTATCACCAATTTTGGAGGTGAGCATCTTCCAGCCTTCCCAATCATTCTCGTCGCATCCATCTTCTATGCTATCGATTGGATAATCATTGACAAGTTTGGCAAGGTACTCAGCTTGCTCCTCGCTTGATCTTTTGGCACCGGCAGCACCTTCAAATTTCGCATAGTTATAAACCCCGTCTGCAAAAAATTCCGATGAGGCACAATCCAGGGCAATAGTGAGGTCACTCCCAGACTTGTATCCTGCCTTATCTATTGCCGCAAGTACACTTTCAAGGGCTTCTTCAGTTCCTCCGGCAAAATTTGGAGCAAAACCACCTTCATCCCCAACCGCTGTACTTAGTCCTTTGGACTTGATGATTGCCTTTAAATTGTGAAATACTTCACTACCCATTCGCACTGCTTCCGTGAAGGTCGGCGCACCTACTGGCCTTACCATGAACTCCTGAAATGCGATCGGTGCATCTGAGTGCGATCCTCCGTTGATGATGTTCATCATCGGCACAGGCAGAACTTTCGCATTCGCTCCGCCAATGTATCTGTAAAGTGGCAATTGAGAAGCGTCTGCTCCTGCTTTTGCAACTGCAAGAGATACACCAAGAATTGCATTAGCCCCAAGTTTTGATTTATTGGGTGTACCATCCAAATCGATCATTAATTGATCAATGAAATTCTGTTCCACGGCAAGTAATCCTTCTACTTCCGGAGCAATTACATTATTTACATTATCAACTGCTTTCTGAACACCTTTCCCCATGTAACGAGACTTATCGCCATCTCTCAGTTCAACAGCTTCATGCTCACCGGTGGAAGCACCAGATGGAACAGCTGCTCTCCCTATGTTTCCATCATCTGTAATAACCTCCACCTCGACGGTTGGATTGCCTCTTGAATCCATGATTTGCCTAGCAAATACACTTTCTATTATACTCATTATTTTGTTTCGTTTATAAGGTTTAGAAAATCATCGAAGAGATACGTAGAGTCGTGCGGCCCAGGAGATGATTCGGGGTGATACTGTACTGCAAAAGCTGGCTTACCATTCAGTCGTAAACCCTCTACTGTATTGTCATTCAGATCAATGTGAGTTAATTCTGCTTCTTTTGAACCATTTAATGAATCCATATCCACCGCGAAACCGTGGTTTTGAGAAGTGATCTCTCCAAGACCAGTTTCCAGATTCTTAACAGGGTGGTTAAGGCCCCTATGACCATGGTGCATTTTGTAGGTCTTAATTCCTACAGATTTAGCTAGAATTTGACTTCCCATACAAATCCCGAAGAGCGGTTTATTTGCGGAAAGGATTTCCTTTGTGGTATTTGAAGCATAATCCATAACTTCTGGATCACCTGGACCATTGGAAAGAAAAAAACCATCAGGGCCCCAAGAGTTCATTTCATCAAATGTGCTTTGTGCTGGAAAAACTCCTACTTGGCAATTTCTCTTTTCAAAATTCTTTAAGATTGATTTTTTGACACCAAGGTCAAGCACTGCAATTTTATAACCAGTGTTTCCTCTTCCAATTTCATAGTGACTTTTAGTGCTGACTTTCGTTGAAAGTTCAAGTGATTTCATGCTTGGCACCTTCTTTAACTCTGCCATCAGTTCATCACCTACAAGTGAATCAGAAATAATAGCGTTTTGCGCACCTTCCATTCGGATGTGCCTGACCAACTTTCGAGTATCTAAGCCAGCGATTCCAACCGTATGATGCTCCTCCAAAAAGTCTTGAAGACTCTTTGTAGCTCCAAGTCTACTAAAGATTTGAGAGAAATCATTTACTACCAAGCCTTTGATACTGGGGACATCACTTTCAACTTCTTGGTCATGTGCGCCATAATTACCAATATGCGAAGTTGTGTTTACAATGATTTGGCCAAAATAAGATGGGTCAGTGTAAATCTCCTGATATCCGGTCATTCCGGTATTAAAACATATTTCACCTCCAGAGGTGCCAGTTTTACCTATTGCATATCCTTCAAATGCTGTACCGTCTTCAAGAAGTAAGGTGGATTTTTTTCTAGTGGGGAATTTTGTCATACTAGGAGACAAAAATAAGCCTACCAGTCACAATATGAAAGCTAGTTATGGATTGATAAGAAGAAATAGCTCAAGCACTATCTATCTAGTCAAAATTACGAACAGCAATTAAACTCACTGGTAGATCCGAACATAATCAATCACCATAGGGCTCTCAGAAAAGTCAATTTCAATATCCCGCTCAATAGCAATGTTCATTATTAGGTAATACTCCATATCAAATGGCCAGTTGTCCAGATTTTTTTGGGATGGCTGATAGATATAATGAATGATTCCATCCATGCTAAAAGTCATACTTTCTTCGTTCCATTCGAGACTGTATACGTGAAATTGATCTGATACACTTTCCCCCATTCTACCTCCAAGGTTTACAACTTTATCTCCGTAGCTTGCGGCAGTGTGCACTGCACTTTGAATGTAGTCTTGATTCTTCCCCCAATGCTCAAGTAAGTCTATCTCACCGCACCTTGGCCAATCAGTGGTTCCAAATCCTTTTTCTTCCCAATAGGCGCCATCTTCATTTATGTTCTTATTTAATAGCCATATCGCAGGCCAGGTGCCCACTCCTGTTGGAACCTTGGCACGAACTTCTAATCGCCCATACTTGAATGTAAATTTGGAATTAAGCCGTGCAGAAGTATATTCTTTTTTTCTACCTTGATCTTCAAAGGTCTCTTTTCTGGCAACAATATTGAGAAATCCACCTTCCACAAAGGTATTTTCGATCCGATCCGTGTAATGATTAATAAGACCTCCAAACCATTCTCCCCAAGGTGGAAGCTTGGTTTGATGGAACCATTTCGAAGTATCAATTGATCCACTATCCTCGAACTCATCTGACCACACCAGTGAATCAAACTCATAAGCAAAGTTCTGTTCACGGGCATTGCTGTCTTTTGATTGAGCCATTAGACATTGGCAAAACACTAATGTAAATACATAGATAAGCTTCCTCTTCATGAATTGATTGCTTTATGATCTATCTTGTGAACATTGTAAAATAAAAAAGGCTTCCAGTAGTCTGAAAGCCTTTCTATCTAAACATAAATTAGATTAGTCTTTCTTTTTGTCCTCAGATGAATCCTCGTCATCCTGTTCTTCTGCTGCTTTTCCTTCGTCACCAGACTCAGTTGCAGACTCTACAACTTCCTCTACCTCGGCTTCGTCCTGAACTACCTCCTCTGAAGCTTCTGCACTCTCCTCAATAACCTCTTCCACAGCAGCTGCCTCTTCCACCTTAGACTCTTCTGCTTGAGGGGTAGAGTCAGTATTAGTCTTTGACTTGCTTCCTCCCCTTCGTGACCTCCTTGTCTTAGCCTTTCCTGCACTCTCCTCTGTGACCAACAACTCATTAAAGTCCACTAGCTCCATCATGCACATTTCAGCGTTATCACCGAGTCTTGCACCAGTTTTTATTATCCTAGTATATCCCCCCGGTCTGTTCGCTATCTTTCCTGCCACGTTATTGAACAGCTCTGAAACAGACTCCTTGTCTTGAAGGTAAGAAAAAACCACCCTTCTGGAATGTGTATCGTCTGTCTTTGACTTTGTCAGAATAGGCTCAATGTATTTCCTTAGAGCTTTCGCCTTGGCCACAGTGGTATTTATTCTCTTATGCATGATAAGGGACGTAGCCATGTTGGATAGCATCGCACCTCTATGTGCAGTTTTTCTACCCAAATGATTAAATTTCTTACCGTGTCTCATTTTATTCTTCTTCCAGTTTGTATTTCATTAGGTCCATTCCGAATGTCAGACCTTTATCTGATACGAGTTGCTCAAGCTCTGCGAGCGACTTCTTTCCGAAATTTCTAAATTTCATCATATCAGAAATTTCTAAGGAAACAAGGTCTCCCAAGGTTCTTACGTCAGCAGCCTTTAAGCAGTTGTAGGCTCTAACAGATAGATCTAGGTCATTCAGATTCGTCTTAAGAAGCTTTCTCATGTGTAGAAGTTCTTCATCGACTTGCTCAGGCTCACCAGCTTCCTGAGTCTCTAGAATCATATTCTGATCTGAGAACAACATGAAGCGCTGAATAAGTATGTGAGCAGCACCTTTCAAAGCATTTTCTGGATGAATAGAACCGTCAGTCTCAATGTCAAGGGTCAATTGCTCATAGTCTGTCTTCTGCTCTACCCTTGTATTTTCAACACTATACTTAACATTCTTAATTGGGGTGAAAATAGAATCAATTGAGATAAATCCGAAATTCTGCTCAGCTGGCTTATTTTCATCTGAACTAACATACCCTCTACCTTTTTCCACCTTGAGTTCCATCTCAAATTTAGCTGACTCATCCAGCTTGCAAATAACCAAGTCTGGATTTAAGATCTCAAAAGAAGTAGTGGCTTTTGCTAAGTCACCAGCGGTCAAGGTAGCCATATTACTGACAGATAATGTGATACTGCTATCGGCAACCTCTTCGATCTTTTTGAACCTTACCATCTTCAAGTTTAAGATCATCTCGCTGACGTCCTCAACAACTCCTTCAATAGTCGAAAACTCATGCAAAACCCCTGGAATTTTAACCCCAGTAATTGCATAACCTTCCAAAGAAGACAATAGAATTCTTCTCAACGCATTACCAATGGTTACACCGTAGCCTTTCTCTAAAGGTTTGAATGTAAATAGGCCATGGAAATCATCTGCTTTTTCCATTACCACTTTTTCCGGCATTTGAAATG
>CAZQDI010000183.1:0-8212 GCA_964591785.1 uncultured Roseivirgaceae bacterium | reverse complement strand
AATAGGTCTAATTGGTCAAAAGGAAATTTCAGGTATTGCTCCATCCATCAGATATCCCGGGCATGTCTGGGCAATTAATGATAGTGGTAACGGCGCAGTTCTTTATCTATATTCCGTAGAAGATGCCAACCTCAGAGCTCTTTTTATTCTCAATGGGATCTCAAACGTTGACTGGGAAGACCTTGGTATGCACAATGAAAATGAAAATGGAGTTCTTTATATTCCAGACATTGGTGACAATGAAGCAAAAAGAAGCGTCTATAGTATCTACAAGATTCCTGAGCCCTTTATAGCTGAAAACGACGCTAAAATCAATGAGCTCAATGTAACTCCTGAGGTATTAAGATATATGTATAGCAATGGTGCACGAGACGCGGAAGCAATGGCATATGACCCTGTTGATAAAAAGATCACAATTATTTCAAAGCGTGAAAAAAAGGTCTTCATCTACTCCACTGAATGGATCTCCTCAGGGCCTAAGCGTACTTTGAATCCACTTGGTCAACTGCCTTTAACCAACGTAGTCGCTGCCGACTTTTCTTCAGATGGGAGCAAGTTCTTACTGAAGACATATACCACAATCTATCTCTGGATAAGAGAGCATAAAAACGAACCATTTTGTTCCATGATTTCAAGAACTCCGATAGAGGTACCCTATCAAATAGAGCCGCAAGGAGAGTCTATTTGCTTCTCCACAAAAGGTATTCTCACACTTAGTGAAGAACGCTTTAGAATCCAACCAATTCTCTTTCTCTATCCACAAATGTCAGAACGCACAGAGTAGTTAGTTTCACTTAATGTTGAATTTTCTTGAACGTTGGATGTAAGTACCATCATTGGTCAAAGCTTCGAAGTTGACACCGTAGTTTCCATGAGCAGTCGATTGATTTATCACAATCTTATCACCAAAAACGGTTTTCAACTCGATGCTAGATGAATTTTCAAAAACTCTTTCGACTTGATTCTGATAGGGCTCATTCTTAAAGCCATCAACAATACCAACCTGTTCACTGAGGTTTTCATCATTTACATCATACCCATTTTTGGTAGTCACTATCACCACTCCTCCTCTAAAAATGGAACCAAATCGTTCAAGTTTTTCTTCACTGTAAGCTATTCGAACATTCTTTACTTCGTCAATGGGGATATCAAATAATGGCTCACTATTGTTGAGAATGTAATTATCTACAATCACAAGATCAGGTTCGGAAAAAAGACCTGTAAACGTATTGAATACCTTGATCACCTTTCGTTTGTTATTCTTTGCTACTGAAACGTCTGCCAGCGCTTCTCTCACGAAAACTTCAAAATTCTCAATACCAGCATAGTCAGATGTTTCGAAAACTCTGTCAACCTCCTTGTGTTCCCAGAAAAAACGCTGTCCCTCCTCAATCTCATTGAAGGTCGATATCATATAATTAAATTCTTTCTTTTCAAGAATGAATGAATTTGTCATTTGTTTATTATAGTATTCGACATGATCGTTATAGTTGGGGAACTCAAAGCGATCAATGCTAATACTATATTCTCCTTCAATTTTATCCCCTTTACTGTCAATTAATCTAGTGTAAAACACGTCACTTACTATCGGCCATCCAATCACACTAGTAATTCTACCATCCTTGTCGATTGGCAGCTCAAAGTCTAGGTCATTTAAGAAGAAGTGAATGGTCGGTTTTGCACCCTTCAGAACTTCGCTGGTCTTCACCTCACCTCTTATCGTCAGGTTCTTTTCTGGATATATTTTGAGCGGGTTGTCGGAAACCAGATCTGACATTAATTCCTGCCAATAATTCATTGAATATTTGGATTGAATAGCAAGCATTGAGTCTACAACCAATTCATCAACAGGAAAAGCAAAATCTTGAACCTGATGATTAGGCAGACGGTAAAACCATTGAAAAGTCTTCTTCAATAGTGTTAATGAATCTACTTCAATAAAACCTGAATCACGAAAAGTATGAATATCAGAAAATCGTAAGTTATCCGCAGCAAATTCGATGCTACCTCCTTCGGAACCAGTTTTATCACTAACGGTGGCTGATTGGGCTAAGTAGAATGCACGGGCAGCAACAACTTCTAAATGCTCTGTAAGAAAAATAACCCGTTGAAAGCTTCCCCTAATCTTACTGCGATCCAACGAAAAACTGGCCTTATTTCGCTTTAGTTTTATCTTTCCAACCATCTGGATACCACTTAAGCCCTCACTAACAACATAAAGATTTGAGGCATTGGTCTTGGCCGTTATTTCAAAGAAAATTTTCGTAGGTGTATGGTTGGTTTGAATTTCGATCTCAGAATTCGTACTTCTTAACTCAGGTTTCGTTTCCGAAACAACCTTTTTGACGACCAAGCTCGGATCATCTCCGAAGTTTTGCACATAAATTGATTGACGATGCTCAAAATCTTCCAATTGAAAATTTCGCATAAAATTTGTGTAACCAACCAATTGGTAGTTGCCGCTAGGTGCATCTAAAGGAACCCTTAGAATTCCATTTTTTACCCCATCTTTTAGCCTGAATACATACCTTTTTTGGTAAGATCCACTTTCATGAACCATATCGATGTATGCTATGGCACTCATTTCGGTTGGTGTAATGAACTGATCGAAAATGGCTAATGAAAACTTCATTTGGTTACCTACAAAGTAGATTTTTTTGTCCGTTTTGAGATAGGCGTACTCCTCTCCGTTAGTGGTCCTGAAATCATTGTATCGATCAATGATTTCCTGTTCCAATTGTCCCTGCGCAAGATGACAAATGAACATACACACAAGGACACTCAAGACCATTGATCGTTTCATATGATTACAAGAGCTTGTTTTGATGACTCGGACACAGCCCTGAAAAAACCAACAAAATCAGTGGTACAGGTTTCGCATGTTATATTCCCACTAATTGGAAACGGATACGTATCAAAAAGAAGTCCGTTATTGCTTCGCAGTCGATCCACCTCCTGCCAAAAATCAAAGGCCTGATTAGAGAGTGACTCTTGAAAAACCTCAAAGGTAACCGGCCACGTTTCCTCAAACTTACAACATGGATTCCCACAGCAAGGATCTTCACCACATTCTGGCGCATTGACACATTCATTTGTAGGACGTGATGTATCAAAGAAAATCCAGGTAGTCACCAACCTGTTTCCCACCGTTACCTTCACATTTTCAGGTTCATTCTGTCCTTGATCAAATGAAGAAAACAATACAAAATTGTCAAGATCTCTTACGCTTTCTAAATCTCCTGAAAAGTAGTCTGCAAACTCATAGCCAAATTCAAGTTTAACATTGGCGTCAACCAAAGGTAAAACCGCTACCGCTGCTTTTGCAGGTTTCTCAATGATCAGGTTTGTTTCATCAATCAACTCCTTTATGACCGTGTCCTTAACTTGTATTGAAAAAGGAATGCTATCCATTATTTGATCGAGCTGAGTTTCATACCGATTGCCCAGTGGATCAATTGCTATCATCCGGTAGGACTCGCCGACTTTTCCTTGAAATTCGGCCTGCTGCGGAAGATAAATGCTCAAGGAATCGACGTACGTTAATGCAATACTCAGCCCATCCGAATTCTGAAATTCGATCGTGAAGCCCTGCAAACTATTGGTCTCTTCTCCATTTTGATTGTAGACACTTACAAACGAATTGCCAGAAACTGTTGATACTTTTGCATCAAATACAACAATTGAACTATCTGGTAATTCGAAATTGAAGGGCTCAGTACAGGAAGCACAAAATGCTATTGAGAAAAATATGGTCATTAAATGCTTCATCAGAATTCAAACTTATAGGTCAATGTGGGAACGATATTACCAACGTTAATTAAACTGAAAGACTGCGTAGGCAAATCATCCTGGCTAGCAAAAAAGATGGTAGCCACATTATCCCTACCATAAACATTATATAAAGTCAACACCCATCGATCGCTATTCTTTTTCGTAATTCGGGTTCTATTTTTCAATGTCACAACCAAGTCAAGTCGATGGTAATCCGGCATCCGATTCGAGTTCCGTTCTGTAAAAAGCGGCACCTGTTTTCCTTCAAAGGTTAACACTGAAGTTGGGAGGCTTATGGGAGCCCCGGTAAAAAATGTGAAGTTTGCAGAAAGCGTCCATTTCTTCGTCATTTCATAATCAAGATAGGCTTTGAAATTATGAGGTCGATCTGAGTAGTAAGGATACCTTTCACCATTATTGATACGAACGTTTTGTAATTCATCATTGACAGTTATAAATGATCGAGTGTATGAATAATTCATAAATCCTGATAGTTTGCCCACATTTTTGGCCAATTGAAATTCTACTCCAAATGCCTCCCCTTCCCCAATCAAAATGTCTTGCTCTAAACGTTCATTTAGTATAAGTTCAGCGCCGTCCCTGTACTCGATTGCCTGATCCATTTTTTTATAAAAACCGTCTAATGAGATCAAGATCTCTCCATCTTTTAGTTCGCGCTGGTATCCCGCTGAGTATTGATCAATCGCTGTCCTGGGAATATATCGATCGGTTCCCTTCCAAATGGCCGTTGGGTTGATCAGCGTTGTATTGGCAATTAGATGTAAAAACTGATTTACCCTGGAATATCCCAGTCTCACTGTGTGGGAATTTCTTCGATATGTAAGACCTAATCTAGGCTCCAAAGAGTTTTGATTGAAACTACTCTTGCCCTTTGTAATACGCTCTTCGAACAATACATTCTCAGGCTGGTAGGGTGTATCCCGCTCATAAACGGGGACCGTTACAGGGCCATAATTAGCAAACCGACCGACCCGAACTCCCGGTTTAACTTCCACATATTCCCCAAAAGGCAATAGATAAGAAGCGTGCAGCGCGGCATTAAGTAAACGTTCTTTATCCAGCACTTCGGCAATTACCAGCCCACTTGAATTTCTTGGAGAGATCTTGCCCGCATTTATGCTATAATTTGAGATATCAACACCAACCTCTAATTTGTCGGTACTCAAGGTGCTTTTGAAGCCGGTTTCGGAAATACCATTCTCGAAAAGAAATTCATCATTTAAGACAAGGTTTTCAGTCTGATTGCTAAGTTGACTGGCAAGCACTTCTGATTCCAAAACCCAGCCATTGGTAAAAAGATGATTCCATCTAAAACCGGCATTTGCTGTGGTCCATTCGTAAACAATCTGATCAGCGTATCGAAAGAAATCAGCTCCGTAGAATCCCGAGAGGTAGAAGCTATTGTTATTGTCCAGTAAATATCTTGCACTTACGTTGGTATCTCTAAATTGAGCTTTGCTCTCAACTAATTCTCTATTGGGTACGAAGTCAAGCAACCAACCGACGTAAGAAATTCGCCCACCAATATGAATATCCAACTTGTTGTCAATAAGTTTGGTCTTAACTCCCACGTTCGAGTTAGCTATTCCCAATCCACCGTAGATATTAAGCTTCTTAGTTGCCCACTTGTTCATCGTAACATCCAATACAGAGGACGCCCGCATTCCGTATTTGGCTGGAATGTTTCCCTTGAAAAGGGTCATACTCGAAACAAAGTCTCCGTTAAAAACAGAAAAGAACCCAAGAAGGTGACCAGGGTTATAAATCGAAGTTTTATTCATTAACACCATGGTTTGGTCGTTTCTGCCACCTCTTACATTCAGGTAAGCAGAACTTTCTCCCGAAACCGAGACCCCTGGCAAGGCAGTCGCACTCTTAACAACATCTACATCTCCCAAGAAAGATGGAAGCTTTTCAAGTTTTGCCAAACTTAGCTTTTGGGCACCAGCTTCAGACCTGAGCCCGGCATCATTTGTTTGTCCCTTCACAATAATTTCGTCCAGCACCTGAGCTCCTTCTAATAAGGAAATATCCAAACTGCCTTGTGAATAGAACGAAATGAGCCAGTTTTCATCTTCTCTGCCTGCATAACTAAATGAGATCTCATAATTCCCCGGTGTTAAGTCAACGAGATAAGTTCCATTTTCATCAGTGGATCGGAGAATTTGATTGTCGATTGCAACGTTTACTCCAAGCAAGGGCTGTCCAAACTCATCAGTAACCTGGCCAGACAACGTATAGACTTCATCACTTTGAGAAGAACCTGGATCTCCAATCCGTCGAAAACTAAAAGCCCTGTCTCTAATATCAAGATCTAAACTCTGAAAAGTTCTTTGAAGCTCAATTTGATTAGGATAAATAAAACCATACTGATCTCCGAATAGGTATAGTTTCAGACCATACTCTTTAATACTCAGTTCGATGATCTCCTCAACTGACAATCCACTTGCAGGTGTGACGTAGGCGGAATCAGTCCAAATGTGTTTAAAAAAGAACTTGCGTTCAACCATGGGTTGAATACTATCCAAATAGTCTGTCAAACTAAAGCTTTGCGTAAAGCCATGGATGGAATTGATAAGCAACAACGTCGTAATGCACTTCCTCATACTTTCATTGAAAGCTACGAAGTAAAGGCGAACTAAAGAGAGGATTTGATGAGAAAAAAATCTTCATCTATTGAATTGCCAGTCGACGTACCAGCATCCGCTTTGCTACTGGCAAAACGGTAGTTTCCAAGGGAAATTTTAGCTTGGTTTGCACAAGATAGGTGGCTGGGTTGGGAAGATCTGTAAATTGTTTGGTAAGCTCTATTTTGAGAGTTTCGTAAGTGCGATTTATTCTTTTTACCTCATTCTTCATAAAGGTCGTAGCCATACTTCTAAACTTCTCCTCTGCATGTTCAAAAAAAGTAAGCTGATACCTGTAAACAGCAACATCGATTGAAGTATTCTGGTTGATTAACAAGTACCCTTCGTCCTCATAAATTGGGGAAACACCAACAGGTTCCATCGTGATATTTTCCTCAACAAACTCAAAAAGTTCTTTTCCTTCTTCCAGCGTTTCTTTCAACTTCGGAAGTGCAAAACGTATGATTTCCTCGATTTGCTCCATGACCTCATCATCATTAATAATCTTCTGATAGGTCAACCTAAGCTTCTCAAAGTCCGCCTTTGAAAGAGACTTCGGAAAGTTCTCATACATCATTTTTTTACTTTCTTTAACCTTTACCAGATTGCGATAATGGAACACTAAATCGGCCATAAAAGGATATAGTTCTGACCGATTGAAACGTTTTTTCACATCCTTCAAGTAAGCTAGTAGTATGTACTTTTTATACTCATAGTCAATAAGTCCTTCCGTCAACCAATCGTGCTTCAATGCTTCCATTAAATAATCCTTTTGGTAAAAAATTAACGCAGAAATGTCATCCTGACAAATCAAGCAACGATTAACTGTGCCTAAATGAGATGAATATGAAATTTTGTCAGTTAAACACTGACATTGATGACATAAAAACCCTTTGGCATATTAAATGATAGACTCGCTGAAGATTTTAACACACTAAACTTAAACGTTTAAATAACATGTCAGAAGTAAAATTCAAACCACTTGCCGACAGGGTTCTAGTGGAGCCTGCGGCGGCTGAAGAAAAAACAGCAAGCGGTATCATCATCCCTGATACTGCTAAAGAGAAGCCTCAACAAGGCACTATTGTCGCAATCGGAAATGGTAAGAAAGATGAACCAATCAATGTAAAAGTTGGAGACCAGGTGCTTTATGGAAAGTACTCAGGGACTGAAGTTACCATCGACGGTAGTGATTACCTGATCATGAAGGAATCAGACATTTACGGAGTAATATAATTAGAACATTAACTGAAAATCTGAAAAAATGGCAAAAGATATATTCTTTGATACCGACGCAAGAGACAGCATCAAAAAAGGTGTTGACGTTCTTGCAGACGCAGTAAAAGTAACCCTGGGACCTAAGGGAAGAAACGTCATCCTTGACAAGAAATTTGGAGCACCTACGGTCACAAAAGACGGTGTTTCTGTCGCTAAAGAAATTGAGTTGAAAGAGCCTATCGAGAACATGGGCGCACAGATGGTGAAAGAAGTGGCATCAAAAACAGCTGATGATGCTGGAGATGGTACCACCACAGCGACTGTGCTAACTCAAGCAATCTTCGGACACGGAATTAAAAACGTAGCCGCTGGTGCAAACCCTATGGATCTGAAAAGAGGTGTTGACAAAGCGGTAGCAGCTATCGTTGAAAACCTTCGATCTCAGTCCAAAGAAATCAAAACCAACGATGAGATTTCTCAGGTAGCCTCCGTGTCAGCAAACAATGACGCTGAGGTGGGTAGCATGATTGCGGATGCAATGGAGAAAGTCGGAAAAGATGGAGTAATTACTGTTG
>CAZQDI010000182.1:0-8333 GCA_964591785.1 uncultured Roseivirgaceae bacterium | reverse complement strand
AGGGTCAATGAGTTGGAAAATGGTGAAGATAAGACTCTTGAAGTTACTTCGGACGAATTGAGAGAGGCCAAGTACTTGAGCTACACCGTTGATTCAGATGCTCTTAAAGATTGCAACTTTTATATTGTTACCGTTCCAACACCAATAGATTCGTTTAAAAACCCAGATCTAACTCCCTTGAAGAGCGCCTCTCAATTGATAGGCAAACTACTGAATAAGGGAGATATTGTTGTTTATGAATCTACCGTTTTTCCTGGCTGTACCGAAGACGAGTGTGTGCCTGTATTGGAAAAATACAGCAATCTGACATATAATAAGGACTTTTTTTGTGGTTATTCTCCCGAGCGAATTAATCCTGGAGACAAAGAACATAGAGTCACTTCCATTCTGAAAGTGACGAGTGGGAGCAATCCAGCAATAGCAGAACTAGTAGATGCCTACTACAAGAGCTTTGTCAAAGCTGGAACCCACAAGGCATCTTCGATAAAAGTGGCTGAAGCTGCCAAGGTGATCGAAAACTCTCAGAGAGATATAAATATTGCATTTGTTAATGAGCTATCTCTGATCTTCGAAAGATTGGGAATTGATACTTTGGAAGTACTTGAAGCTGCTGGAACCAAGTGGAACTTTCTTCCCTTTAGACCTGGGTTAGTTGGAGGACATTGCATAGGAGTGGATCCATTCTACCTGACTCAGAAGGCGGAGTCGGTTGGCTATCACCCACAAGTAATTCTGGCCGGCAGAAAAATTAATGATCAAATGGGGCAGTTTGTCGCTGAGAAAGTCATAAAGCTTCTGGGTCAAAAAGGAAAGCTTTCTAACAAGGCGAAGATCTTGATTATGGGTTTTACCTTCAAAGAGAATTGCCCAGATACGAGAAATACTAGAGTTGTTGATATTTATCAGGAGTTTGGTCAGTATGGGATTGTGCCTGAAGTATATGATCCTCAGGCAGATAAAGAACAGGTACGGGAAGAGTATGGAATTGAATTAAGGCAAGAATATGCGGGAAGTTATGATGCGGTAGTTCTTGCGGTAAGCCACAAAGAATTCCTGGATTTGGGATGGGACGAGCTCAGACGGGATACTTCTATTATTTATGACGTAAAAGGAATACTACCTAAAGAAATTGTTGATGGAAGATTATAAAGATCATATTGTTCCACATGAGCATAAAGTCGATAGGGAGCAAAGAATGGGAAAGAATGGCTACTCGTCAAAAGTAATTTGGTTCGTCGGGCTTTCCGGCTCCGGTAAATCAACCTTAGCGAGTGATCTGGAAAGTCGCCTTTTTAAAAAAGGATATACCACTTACATACTTGACGGAGATAATATAAGAAGTGGGCTGAATAAGGACCTGGATTTCTCTGATGCCGGCAGAAAAGAGAACATTAGAAGGATCTCAGAGGTAGCAAAGCTGTTTGCTGATGCTGGTGTGATTGTGATGACTGCATTTATTTCCCCTTTCGAAGAAGATAGAAAAATTGCACGTCATTTGATTGGAAAGGATGACTTCATAGAAGTCTACGTTGACTGCCCCCTTGAGGTATGTGAGCAAAGAGATGTCAAGGGGTTATACAAGAAAGCAAGGGAAGGAAAAATAAATCACTTTACAGGGATTGATTCTCCATTCGAGAGTCCAACGAATCCAGAAGTAGTGGTTGACACCGCACAAAACACCTTGGAGTTTTGCTCGGATCAGCTGATTGAAGAAATAGAAAGAAGAATATCATTATGAAAAACTACAACCTCACCCATCTCAAAGAACTTGAGGCGGAATCAATTTATATATTGAGGGAAGTTGCAGCTCAGTTTCAAAACCCTGCGATCCTGTTCTCGGGAGGGAAAGATTCAATCTGCGTAACCCATTTGGCCAGGAAGGCGTTCTACCCTGCCAAATTTCCATTTCCTCTTGTACACATCGATACCGGGCATAATTTTCCCGAAACAATGGACTTCCGAGACAATCTGATAGATGAATTTGGGGCAAGGCTAATCGTGGGCTCTGTTCAGAAATCCATTGATGAAGGGAAAGCGGCTGAAGAAAAAGGAAAGAACGCAAGTAGAAATGCCATTCAGACCATCACTTTGTTGGATTCAATTGAAGAGAACCAATTTGATGCATGTATTGGGGGTGCAAGAAGAGATGAAGAAAAGGCTCGAGCAAAAGAGCGATTCTTTTCGCATCGGGATGAATTTGGTCAATGGGATCCTAAGAACCAAAGACCAGAACTTTGGAACATATTCAATGGGAAACATCAATATGGCGAGCACTTTAGAGTTTTCCCGCTTAGCAACTGGACGGAGATGGATGTTTGGCAGTATATTCTTCATGAAAACATAGCAATCCCATCATTGTACTTTGCTCATGAGCGGGAAGTAATATGGAGAAACAATACTTGGTTGCCAGTTTCTGATTTTATTCAAATCGATGAATCAGAGAAAATTTTCAGAAAAAGGCTGAGATTTAGAACGCTAGGAGATATTACAATCACAGGAGGAGTCGAATCGGAGGCAGATACGCTGGAAAAAATAGTAGAGGAGGTCGCCGCTGCCAGACAAACTGAACGTGGCAACAGAGCCGACGATAAGCGATCCGAGACCGCGATGGAAGACAGAAAAAAAGAAGGATACTTTTAAGAATAACTATGGAAGGATATCTAGATATGGAGTTACTTCGCTTTACTACGGCAGGAAGCGTTGATGACGGCAAAAGCACATTGATCGGGAGATTATTATTCGATTCTAAATCCATTTTCGAAGATCAGTTGGATCAAGTGAAGCAAACGAGTGAAAGAAGGGGTGCAACGGATGTTGATCTTGCCTTACTCACCGACGGACTTAAAGATGAAAGAGAACAGGGGATAACCATTGATGTCGCTTATCGATATTTTGCCACACCGAAGAGAAAATTCATTATTGCAGATACACCAGGCCATATTCAGTACACCCGAAATATGGTCACTGGAGCATCCACAGCTAATGTTGCCTTGATCCTAATTGACGCTAGGAATGGAGTTGTTGAGCAGACATGTAGGCATTCGATCATTGCTTCCCTGCTTCAAATTCCACACTTGATTGTATGCGTCAATAAAATGGATTTGGTGGATTATGATGAAGGGCAATTTGAAAAAATCAAAAAGGATTTTGAAGACTTTTCGTCAAAGCTGGATGTGAAGGACGTGCGATTTATTCCCATTAGTGCATTAAATGGAGATAACGTTGTGAATAGAAGTGAAAGTATGCCTTGGTATGAAGGATCTACGCTTTTATACACGCTAGAGAATATCCATATAGGGAGTGATCACAATCATATTGACTGCAGATTCCCTGTCCAAACAGTCATTCGGCCCCAGACGGATGAATTTCATGACTACAGAGGTTATGCAGGTAGAATTGCCGGTGGTATCTTCAAGCCAGGTGATGAAGTGACGGTGTTGCCTAGTGGTTTTACATCTAAGATCAGCACTATTGACACATTTGATGGATCCATTGATGAGGCATTTGCACCAATGTCAGTAACAATAACTCTTGAAGATGATATTGATATTAGCCGTGGAGATATGATTGTTCGTGCAAACAACCAACCTGAGGCGAAGCAAGATATTGAAGTGATGCTTTGCTGGCTAAATAACAAAGGACCAGTCCCAAGAGGTAAATATACCATCCGGCATACATCTGCGGATGCAAAAGCTATGATCAAGGAGATTCGGTACAAATTAGATATTAATTCTTTGCATCGTAATGAAGAAGATAAGGCCATCACTGCAAATGACATCTGTCGAGCTACATTGAGAACGACAAAACCCCTTTTTGTGGATCCCTATCGTAGAAACAGAATAACAGGTAGTATTATACTAGTTGACGAAGGGACCAATGAGACTGTTGCCGCTGGAATGATCATTTGATGGATTTATTAGCACTCTTGAAAATTGCAAAAGGAGCAGCTAATGCTGCTAGCAAGGATATTTTAGAAATATACGAGACGGGAGACTTTTCCATCGAGGCTAAGTCCGATAATTCTCCATTGACCATTGCCGATAAAGCAGCGCATAATCGGATTGTCTCGTTCCTGAACCGAACTGAAATCCCGATCTTAAGTGAAGAAGGAAAAGGTATTCCCTTCAGTGAACGAAAACACTGGGACCACTTCTGGATGGTGGATCCATTGGATGGAACAAAGGAGTTCATTAAGAAAAATGATGAGTTTACGGTAAACATTGCACTCATTCATAAAGGGGAGCCGGTTCTTGGAGTGGTGCTTCCTCCGGTTTTAGACGAGCTTTACTGGGCGGTTAAAGATAATGGAGCATTTAGGGAAGTGGGCGACGTCTGTGAAAGACTGAACACAAGTGGGAAAAGATTAGATGCTGAAGGAATAAAAGTTGTTGCATCCAGATCTCATATGAATGATGAGACAAACTCCTTCATTGGAGATTTAAAGGATCCGGAAATTGTTTCTAAGGGTAGTTCACTTAAATTTCTTTTGATCGCATCTGGGGTTGCCGATGTTTACCCTCGATTTGGACCCACAATGGAGTGGGATACTGCAGCCGCTGATGTCATTGTCAGAGAATCCGGAGGAAGCGTCGTATTGGAAGATCGAAAAACCCCTTTATCTTACAACAAAGAGAATTTACTAAATCCCCATTTCCTTGTGATGGCCTAAGTGGTCGGGTTGGTACTAAACGTTCCTTCAATGAGTTCATTAAAGTTTGGAATTATTGGATGCGGCAGAATAGCTCATCGTCATGCGAAACACATTCAAAAGCATGGGTCACTTGCAGCAGTCTGCGATATTGAGAGGGAAAGGCTCCAAAAGTTTGGGGAAGACTACGGTACCAGTACATTCTCAGACCATACAAAGATGCTTGCAGAATCAGATCTGGATATTGTTTCTGTCTGTTCTCCAAATGGCTTGCACGCCGAGCACTGCATTGACGCATTAAGATCTGGTAGCCATGTATTATGCGAAAAACCCATGTCGCTTACTACGCAGGACTGCGGCAAAATGATTGACGAGTCATTAAGGTGCAATAAGCGGCTATTTATTGTTAAGCAGAATCGATTTAATCCTCCCGTGGCGGCGGTCAAAAAGGCAATAACTGAGGGTAAATTGGGTAGAATCCTTAATGTACAATTGAATTGTTTTTGGAATAGAAATGATGCTTACTATGAAAATTCATGGAAAGGGTCAGAGGATCTTGATGGAGGCTCACTATTCACACAATTCAGTCATTTTATTGATTTGCTTTTTTGGATGATCGGGGATGTGAAATCTGTGCGAGGGTTCAGAGGCAACTATCTGCATCGTGGCATTGTAGATTTTGAAGATCATGGTGTTGCGATCCTTGAGTTTGAGGCAGGAACTTTAGGCACGATTAACTATACAACTAATAGTTATGCAAGCAATATGGAAGGATCTTTGACAGTTTTTGGTGAGAATGGTACTGTAAAAATAGGAGGCCAGTATCTCAATGAATTGGAATATCAAAGTATAGAAGACTATGAGATCAAGGGGCTTCCTGAAGGTAACCCTCCTAACCAATATGGACAGTATCAGGGATCTATGTCCAATCATGGAGAGGTATATAAAAATGTAGTAGAAGTATTATCCGGAAGTGGAGAGATTGCAACGAATGGCTATGAAGGGTTAAAAACCATTGAAATTATAGAGAATATATATGCTGCATCAAAGTGGAAAGAATTGAACCACTAGCTCGATCGTAGAGGAAGTTTTTCGATAAATGATGGTTTGTATTCGTGGCACATTCTTTGCCAAATCAGGACTTCTTCATTCATACTAACTAATTTTGCGCAATCATTAGAAAATCAAACTATGCGGAGTCTCGTCTCTCAGGTACTCATTCTTTTCTTTCTATCCCTTTCAATTGTTTCTACCGCTCAGGATATCAATGACTTATCCAACGTGGACATAGACGACTTGTCAGATGCCCAGATCGAGGCCTACATGAAGAGGGCGCAAGACTCAGGTCTAACGATGCAACAGTTGGAATTAATTGCTCGTCAGCAAGGAATGTCCTCCACACAGCTTTCGAAGTTACGTCAGCGGATATTTGAGTTTCAGACTGGCAGTTCGGATCAAGTGGGGGTCACTGCTAACGAAAATCGACTAAGGGGAGAGTTTGAAGAGCCTGAAAGAGTTAGTTTTTTTGATGATTTCATTGTGCCAGACTCCTTGGCCAAAGAAGGGTTATCCATCTTTGGGTTATCCATTTTTGAAAATGCACTCACGTTTCAGTCGCCCTCGAATGTGTCCACGCCAAAAAACTATGTACTGGGACCAGGTGATGAGGTGATCATAGATATTTATGGAGCTTCCGAAACCACCTATCGCGAAGTCATTTCTCCGGACGGTAAAATCCTAGTCAGTGGCGTTGGACCGATAAGCTTGGGAGGGATCTCTGTGGAAGCGGCAAAGCAGCGGGCGCACAATCGCCTGTCGTCCATTTATTCTGGGTTGAGAGGATTGAGACCAAATACTTTCATGGAGTTATCGGTTGGAAACATTCGAACCATATTGGTAAATGTGGTTGGAAATGTGAAACGTCCGGGAACGTACTCCATGTCTTCTTTTTCCTCGGCATTCAATGCGTTATTCGAAGCTGGTGGCCCCAGTGAGAATGGTACGATGCGGGAAATTGCGATCATGAGGGGAGGCCAAGAAGTGGCCACCTTGGATGTCTACAAATACTTTTTTGAAGGAGACTTGTCTGGCAACCCTCAGCTGCAGGATGGAGACGCTAT
Source organism: uncultured Roseivirgaceae bacterium (assembly GCA_964591785.1). Classification (GTDB taxonomy): domain Bacteria; phylum Bacteroidota; class Bacteroidia; order Cytophagales; family Cyclobacteriaceae; genus Ekhidna. Next base: position 1,565 of record CAZQDI010000182.1, on the reverse strand, counting down.
TGTCGTTAAGACCTATGTAAATAGAGTGGCTTATGCAGGTGAAGTAAAGCAACCAGCCATTTATGAGTTCTTGGAGGGCGAGACGTTTGGCGATTTATGGAGAATCTCCGGAGGATCTGCTTCCAGAGGTTATGATGAGTCCATTACCATTTTTCGCAATAAGGAGCGCAATTCTTTGCTAACTTTTGGTGATTCAGAGTACTCAGCCATTGAGTTGATGGATGGAGATTCCATAAATATCCCTCCTATTCCTCTAACTTTTAGTAATAGAATAAGAATTGAAGGTGCGGTTCAGCAACCTGGGTTTTACGAGCTCAAGGAAGGGATGACAATCTCTCAGTTATTGGAGCTAGTCAAGCTTACCGACGACGCTTATCTGAAGAGAGGTAATATCATCAGTCTAAATAATGACTTAACCCTAAACAACACCTCTTTTGATATCACTTCTGTTCTAAACGGAGGCGAAAATCACGAGCTCAAGAATGGCGATTTGATCAAAATTCCTTCCATATTAGAAATTGAAGAGCGAAAGACGGTCACAATCCTAGGGGAAGTGAATAATGAAGGGGAGTATCCTTTTATTAGCGGCATGACGATAGAGGATCTTTTAGCCATTTCTGGAGGACTGAAACTGAGCGCGAACACCAACTCTGTCGAAGTTGCAAGAAGAGTAAGTAAGGATGCAAAGGAGTTCCAAACTGCGCTTCTGTTCAACTATTCCATTAACGAGGATTTAGGTTTTGATGAAGCTTCTACCTTCCAGCTGGAAGCGTTTGATTTAGTGACCATTAAGGCTTCCTCTAGGTTCAGAACGCAGAAAGCCGTAAAAATTGAAGGTGAAGTCGTAAAGCCTGGATTTTACGTACTAGAGACGGAAGAGGATCGTCTGACAGATTTACTTCAAAGAGCAGGCGGACTTACAACATATGCTTATCCAGAAGGGGCATCATTAATTAGGGATTTAGACCCTTACGCTGGAAAGAGCAAAGATGAGCAAGACCTTGAAACTACAAGTACGGACGAAGGAGACTTTTATCGAAGACAGCAATTGGAAGGGCTGATTGCAAGAGACTCTGTCGATGAATTAAATCTTGGGGTTACAAGAAAAGAAAGTGTAGGTATTCAATTTGAAAAGGCATTGGAAGACCCTGCATCAAAGTTCAATTTAATTCTGCAGGATGGGGATGTTCTGAGCATTCCAAAGCAACTACAGACAGTCCGAGTGAGAGGTCAGGTATTATATCCTACTCGGGTGAGCTATGATAATGCTTCCAATTTCAAAAATTATGTTTCGTTGGCTGGAGGATTTAGTGATGATGCGAGAATTAAAAGGTCTTATATTGTCTATGCCAATGGACGAGCAGAAAGGACCAAGCAATTCTTGTTTTTTAGGTCTTTTCCAAAAGTAGAACCGGGTTCGGATATTTTTATTCCTGAAAGACCAGAGCGGAGAAAAATCACCCCAGGGGAGGTACTAGGAATTACTGGAGGGTTGGCTTCTATAAGTTTGGTGATTATTCAGATTATTAACATTAGCAGATGAAGAATATAGGTGATAAGAAAAA
>CAZQDI010000181.1:0-8421 GCA_964591785.1 uncultured Roseivirgaceae bacterium | reverse complement strand
GTTCCAAGCTATCGTATACTCTTGGCTCAAAGACTGTACCCTCTCACTATCTGTAGACTGACAGCTCAGAGCTATCCAAAATAACACTGGAAATTTGATTAGAAAACACTTCATTTAACCTTAACTTTTCGTCATTTCTTACAAGTATAATGGGATGTAGTATAGTTTAATCCAATCAAGTTAGGTTAAGGTATAAAAAGGAAAACCATGGATAGCATTTACCTAAAAGCATTGATCGCTGACAAAAATGGAAACTGGGATCAGGCACATGACCTGATTCAAGACTCCGATACAATCCATGCAGCATGGATTCATGCCTACTTGCACCGAAAGGAGGGAGATCTATGGAACGCCCAATATTGGTACAAAAAAGCAAACAAGCCGCTTTTTCATGGCAGCTTGGATGAGGAGTGGGAAGCACTTTACTACGAGTTCAGCAAATAATCTACCCTTCCCCCGTGTTAAAATTTCTTAATCCCTTTAGTGCAAGGGATTTATTGAAGACTTTTGACTGGTGAGACTTGTTTTTTTACTGATATTGTTGACTCCTGCTATTTTGACCTTTTCCCAACAAGAGGTTTTCAAAGGATTCATTATAAGCACAGATTATGATATCCCCCTTCACGGTGCACACATAAAAAACCTCTCTCAAAACACATTGGTGACATCCAGGCTAAATGGCACCTTTGAAATACCCGTATTCTCTGGTGATACACTTGAGATCACTTATGTAGGTTATCAAACACAACTACTTACTATTGACTTGAACGCCTTAGACAATAGAACGTCCATTTCCATGCAATTGGAAAAAGTGATTCTTGATGACATTGTTGTAACTCCATTTCCTGAGTATTCAGATTTTAAGCAGATGATTTTAGAGCTAGACCCTCCCGACTCCAGCTTGAAGATCAAAGTGCCAGCAGTAGGAAGGCTTGCTTTCTACGATCCCAGGGAGGCACCCGTTGATTTTGACCCTACTGCACCTTCAATTGCAATCCCATTTAATCTCGAAGGTTTGACTAAACTGGGAAAGGAGAAGAAAAAATATAGGAAGGTTCTAGAATTAGAAAAGCAATGGAAAGAAGCACATGAAAAATTTAATAGAGAATGGGTAGCTGAAATCACTGGTTTAGAGGGCCAGGAGCTTACTAGCTTTATAGCCTTTTGTGATTTTTCTGCAAAATACATCATCGAGACACACCTAATTGAGCTGAAAGAAGAAATGCTGGCTTTGCTTGATGAGTTCCAATCAACTACTGCTAACATGAACGAGAATCGCTACACTCCAGGTGCATAATGACTTATTCGATTGCTAAAAAACCAAAAATATTTTCAGCTTCCCCGTTGTCTTGAATAACATGGACCATATTCAAATGATCCCCGTAGATAATATAAGCGTCAAGATCAAAAATGGTAGGAATGCAGGAGACTCCCTTTCTGTTTTCAATTGAAAAGTCTCCGAACTGGAATCGATCAAGGGACCCTATGAAGTCTCCGACAAATTCTTCATTATCATGGTACAATTTACAGCCGATCTGTCGAAGCTCGACTTCCGGTGTTCTGTCCAAAAAAATGGTGTCATTGCCGTAGAAAAACAACATCTCTGAGTTGAATCTTTCGGGGATCAATACATAATCCTCTTTTTGAATGATCAAGTGCTCTACAGTTCCCTCTCGTAAAGATCCCAATGTATAAGTTTCTTGGATAAAGGTTGAGTCATTGCGACCAATGATTGAGACCATCAAGGTATCTCCTGTATATGTAAATCCGCCCTGGCAGCCACTTTGATACAATACATAGGTTGCATGATTTCCCCCTACTACAGTTCGGAGATTCAATCCTACAGAAGTTGATATTTGTACAACCTCCGGAGCGTTATCTTCACAGGCGAAAAGTAGCGGCACGAGAAGTAAGGGGAGTAGTAGTCTCATATTTAAGTGATGCTTTTAGGATACTACAGTTCAACCTTTGGTTACCCTACAGGAAATGTTCTTTCAAAAAGCTTCGCTGATTCCTGCGTAGAATGCAAGCTGTCCTCCTCTGGCCACCCCAAGATCTACTCTCAGATTAAGTTTGTCCTTAGGAATTGCAGCAAACCTTCCTCCAAGACCTACTACATACTTAAGTTCTGAAAATTGAAAGTCGCCCATTTGATTTGCCACGTCACCGACCCCCGCAAATGCCGTCATTCCAAACCTCCAAAACAATGGCCTTCTGTACTCCATTTGACTATAAATCATTTGCCTGTCACGGTACAAACTCGCATTAGCGATTCCACGAAGCCGGTCATCTCCACCTAGTTGCGGCAGCTTATAGAAGGGTATGTCACTACCACTTGTAAAGTTCCCTCTTAGCTGAAAAGCCAGAATATTGTCTTCATTCCAAAGTTTGATATACTTACGAGCATCAAGGAGGTAATTCGTAAAATTGAAGTCGCCTAGGTAATTGAGAATTGCCTGAGCAGAAATGAAATAACCCTTATTGGGATAAATAGCATTATTTCTATTATCATATCTAAATGCAGGTCCAAAACCTACGACGTTACCGCCATTGATCCCGATCGGGTTATCCTCCTCCAGCATCCCTCCTTCCTCAATGTCTCTAATTGTATTTGCTTGCAAATCCCAGGCAAGACCATAAAAAGACGTTTCGTTCAGAGGTTTTAAGAATCTCCCTTCCAACTGGAAAAATACATTTTTATATTGCTCCGAAACGTCGGGATCGTTGTCGTTACCTAATCCAAAATATGAATCAGGGAAATTGAAGAATCGGATTGATCCATTCAGCACATTTCCCGAGGTAGTAAATAAGTTGGCATTTACTGCCGTAATAATCTGATTTTTAAGTGTGTAAATGAAAAAAGGAGAAACTGTTGATTGTCTTTGAAATCCAGATTCAGTAACCTCAGTTTTGACTACCCAAACAGAAGCGGCACCAAACTGTAAGCTTGTTTCTGGAGCAAAACTAATTGCCGGAAAGACCGCAAGTGACGAACCACGCGAAGTACTATCTTGCTTTTGAGCTTGAACCAAGCAAGGTACGAGGGTCAAAAAAAGTAGTGCACTATTAGTTACTTTGTTAATTATGGAATTTGACACACCTGCAGCTTAGGTAGTGGTCATCGCCCACTCGTGAGTGATAAATGTTTTCGTCATTCTTCTTTAGTGTAATGATTCCGGCGGAATTACTGTCCTTTAGCTCATTATCCCACCAGTTTCCATTGACGCCTACTCCTTTATAAAGGTCTCCTGGCTCTCCAAATCCACCAAACATCATATCCATATCGCTCTCTTTTCCATTGATTAGATATTTGCCAGAGTGGTGCCAACCACCAAAGAAATGAAATAAGTGTTTCCATTCATGAATGGTAGGTACATGCCAGCCTTCCGGACATGCGCGGTTTGCCTGCTCATAGTTGTAGAGTCTTCCAAATTGGTTGCAGTACTCTCCTGTGTTATTGTAGCATTTTGACCCAGCTACATCAAACTTAACATTCTCAGCATACCATGTTCTTCTGATTTCTCCTCCATGATGCTCTCTTACAAAGGTGATGGTTTTGTAAACTCGTCCATCTCTTGGGTCTGTAAAAGACCCGAGGGTATGAAAGAATTTTTTATTGCGTTCTTCTCTACTTTCCTGAGCGTTCGCAAACGATACTAAAAATCCAATAAAAAATAATGCAATTAGTATGCGCTGTGATTTCATCTATTTAACCAGTTGATTTAATTGTAAATTACTCAAAAAGGGCCTATTTGGTTTTAAGAAATTAGATAGAATGGGTAAATGCCATGACCAACGTGTGTCGATTTTCATGCCTGTTGGATGCTGTTTGAAAGAACCAGTGCATATAACCCATGTTGATTCCAAAGGAGTTTCCTTTGTATCCAAGCAACAATTGGGCCCTATGCTGGTCGAAAATATTCACACCTATATTGCCTGCATTGAACATTATTTCGGAGCTTAGAATTAAATCCCATTTATCTGACAAATATTGATTGTACCCCGCCTTGTTTCGAAACCTCCAGTTATTGTTGAAGCCACGAACCAATTCACCATCTCGAGCATTTTTGAAAAACCGCTGCTCTACCATAAATTTCCAGGAAAACTTAGACCTTCCCAGTGACTGAGTAAATGCCACTTGCTGATAAGGTCGTATTTCAGGAACCAACACGATTCCTCCGTCAACTTCCCGGTTAATATTAAGGTTTGTAAATCCCGCACCTAAAGAGAATCCATAATCCAATTTTCTTGAAACTCCGAGTGTAAAGAATAGGTGATACCCACTTTCCCTGTCTAAGAAAGCACGATACTGAGTGGCAAAGGAACCACTATACTTTTCACTAATATTTTTTTTCACTGAATACTGGACCCATAGAATGGATTCATTCACAATCTCTCTATCCTGAGCGTGAAGGGTAATACAACAGGTGATCAGGACTTGTACCAGTAAAAGCCTCCTAGCGCTTATGCTGCTCATTCGACGACTTCTACCACCATTTCTATTTCTACTGCTATGTTTCTTGGTAAGGAGCCCATACCCACAGCAGCTCTGGCATGTTTGCCTCGCTCTCCAAATACCTCAACTATTGTGTCCGAAAAACCATTGATCACTTCAGGTTGATTACCAAAATCTGGAGTACAATTGACCATTCCTAAAACTTTCACTATTCTCACCACCTTGTTCAAATCTCCTATTTCAGCTTTGAGGGCAGATAATTGAGCATATGCAACCAGCTTTGCAGCCTCATAACCTTCCTCAACAGACATATCATCGCCAACTTTTCCTGTTACCAGGGTTCCATCTGTTGACGTAGGGCCCTTGCCTGCCATAAAAATCAGGTTACCTGCTCTCACTGCATTCACATAGTTCGCAACTGGAGGGCTCGGTTCTTTCAAAGTGATTCCAAGCTCACTAATTTTTTTCTCTACATCGTAGTTGTAAAGGTCTTTTTCAACTTGTTGAGTTGATTCATTTCTAGGTTGGCACGCGACTGTTAACCCAATCGCAAGCAAAAAATAAAGTTGGTTTTTCATTGTATTACTATTTAGTAGCCGCTACTTACTTGAATCTAGACTCAGCATATGCAACTACTCGATCGAGTCCGGTATGCAGCCTTTAACAGAATTTAAGTTGCCAAATTAATTGAAATAGCAAAACCAACGAATTGACGGGCTCCGTAGTTTAATATCTTTGCTTGGATAGCTAACCGTACCAATGAACAAGATTGACATCAAAGGCCACCCCCATGTCCAATATGAAAGAGATACCTATGAATTGGAAAAAGCAACTGAAAGGGCTTTGTCTTACTATCATTGGCTAGATTCCAGAAGAACAGTCAGAGATATCTCAGATAAACCCGTCTCGAGAAAACTGATAGAGCACCTGATTATGGCTGGTTCTACGGCACCATCGGGAGCACACAAACAACCCTGGACCTTCTGCGCCGTGTCAAACCACAAGCTAAAGAAAGCTATCAGAGAAGCAGCAGAGAAAGAAGAATATGAGAGCTATCACAATAGGATGAGTGACCAATGGCTGAATGACCTAAAACCCATTGGGACTGACTGGAACAAACCTTTTTTAGAAGAAGCTCCATGGTTGGTGATTGTTTTCAAGAGAGTTTACGAAATGGAAGAAGGACAAAAAATAAACAACTACTACGTGAGTGAATCAGTTGGAATCGCATGTGGCATGATAATTTCAGCGATTCACAAGGCTGGTCTTGTCACATTGACTCACACCCCTTCGCCAATGAATTTCCTAACCAAGCTCCTGAAAAGGCCGGAAAACGAACGACCCTACCTGCTACTGCCAATAGGTTATCCAAAAGATGAAGTTTTCGTCCCAGATCTCGATCGAAAATCCCTGGATGAGGTCTCGGCATTTTATGAGTGAAAATTTGAAAATACGCTGTATGAAACGTGCATTGTTCCCATTCCTTCTCCTTCCTATGCTGGCTTATGGACAGGCAAAATCAGGTGATGAACTTTTGTCCTCAGGATTAAAAAAATATAGCTTCGAAAGGCTGAAAATTACCTATCAATTATCAGGTGATGCTGAAGGGGGTGAAATGATGGTTTTTAAGGATTTTGGATGGAAAAGTGTGCGAAAACAAACCATGATCTTCGAGCTTTATGGAATAAAAACAATACAAACCCTGTATGAGATTACAGACGGAGATTATGTATACCGGCTTAATGAGGGTGATTCCACCATGATTTCACGCAAGGATTATAGATGGAGCCAGCAAGCAGCGTATAAGAAACCATTGGATGCTTCTGAAGCCATCCTTTTCTCTATAGGCGGAACTTATCAAGCTGATACTACCTTACTCGGAAGAACATGTGAAATATGGACTTTCGAAAATAAGGCATTGCAAGAGCTTTGGATATGGAATGGGCTTGTTCTCAGGAGAAAAACTAAATTAGGGGATCAAAATGTTTACGCAACTGCTTCAGAAATCCTAACTGATTTTGAGCCAGAAAATTCTTGGTTTGAGGTACCTGATTACATGAAAGAAAAAGAATAATGCAGAAATTTTTTATTCAATTTGCAGCAATTTCAGGGTTGGTTGCCGTAAGCTTAGGGGCATTTGGAGCTCATGCCTTAAAGGATAAGTTAACTTCCTCTGGCTATCTGGAAACATTTCAGACGGCCGTGAACTATCAGTTCTATCACACGTTGGCAATTCTTTTTGTTGGTATTCTGGCGGAAAAGTATCCCTTCACTTGGATAACCTATGCAGGATTCTCCATGATGCTTGGCATTCTTTTGTTCTCCGGATCTTTGTACATACTAAGCATTAGTGGAATCAAGTGGCTAGGAGCAGTTACGCCTTTGGGAGGTCTTGCCTTTATCATCGGTTGGTTTCTGCTATTCCTTTCCATATTTAAAGTTGCCTAGTTTGGGTAAAAAAGAATGTCCATCTTGTGCAATGCACGTTGACCGAAAAAGCCGAGAATGTCCAATCTGTGGGTATGAATTTGGAGAACTTGCAACCTCCTATAAATGGATGGCAATCCTTTTGATTGTTCTCTTTCTACTCTATCTCCTATTTTAACCCGTTTTGCAGTATGGAATTCAAATTACTTAACCCATACTTGTCTTTGTCAGGAACGAAGGTGCTTTTGCTTTAGGCTGGTTTCGCTCTAGAATCCCACTTCTGACAAATAGAACAGCGAGTGCGCATGCGATTCCAAAACCACTACCGACAACAAATCCGACTTCAATAACAGGCCAACTATAAGAACCAATTGCTCCGATTAATGCAAGGTATGCTCCGATCTTAGCACCAAAGGCGCCACCAATAATTAAACCTACTAGAAGTGATCTTAAATATTTCATGGTTATATGTTCATTAATATGATTGAATAATAAAATGGAATTCCTATGATGACATTAATTGGAAATGTGATCCCTAAGGCCATAGGAAGAAAAAGTCCGGGGTTTGCGTCAGGTACTGCCTGCTTCATTGCTGCTGGCACAGCTATGTACGAGGCACTGGCACCTAAGATTGCAAATAAGAGTTGGTTACCTGGCTCAGAAGTAATCTGCATACTGATTAGCAATGCGATCAACCCATTGATAAATGGCATAATACTCGAGAAAAGAAATGGATAAATACCATTTCTCATGATGACTGAAAGTTGGCGTCCACTCGTAATTCCCATATCTAAGAGAAAGACCGCTAGAAATCCTTTAAAAATGTCTGTAGTGAATGGTTTTATTCCTTGCGCTTGTTCTGCCGAAGCTAAGTATCCGATCAGCAAACTTCCTAAGATGAGTAAAACACTCCCATTGGTGACTGAATGCAGAAGGATATTAGAGACTTTGGACCTTTCTTTTTTCTCACTTCTTTTGAAATAATTTATTAGCAGCACTCCAACAATAATGGCAGGAGCTTCCATCAATGCCATTACCGCAATCATGTGGCCATTAAAATTGACTGCTTCAAAGTCCAAAAATGATGTGGCTGTGACGAATGTAACGGCACTAACAGAACCATAAGATGCAGCAACGGCACCGGCATTTTCCACACTCATTTTTCGCTTTAAGATGAAAAAGGAAGTCAATGGAATTGCAATGGCTAGAAACATTCCCAGCCCCATACTTGAAACCGTCTCGATGTTAAAACCACTATGTGATAACTCCTGGCCACCTTTGAATCCAATCGATAGTAAGAGATAAATGGAGATGAATTTCGAGCTGTTTTCAGGAATTTCAAGATCGCTTTTAAACTGCACAGCAATAATTCCCAATACAAAAAATAAGAGCGCAGGATTCGTAAGGTTATCGATCAGTGTATATAATTCCATTGGCCTCTGCTAGCGTTAATTTTTTCATTTCAAGGGCGAAATTAGGTGGACCTATTCATTAATTTTTATTTAATTTTATTATGTAAAATATATATTATCATTAAT
>CAZQDI010000180.1:0-8428 GCA_964591785.1 uncultured Roseivirgaceae bacterium | reverse complement strand
AATGTATTGGGCAGAAGCGCTGGCTAATCAGAACGAAAATTCGGAGTGGAAAGCGCATTTTGCACAGATCGCGGAGAATTTCGCTCAGAACGAGCAGCAGATAAATCAGGAATTGATTGCGGCGCAAGGTGCTCCCGTTGCTATAGGAGGCTACTACCAGCCCGATGAGCAACTTGCGTCAGGTGCCATGAGAGCAAGTGAAACGCTGAATCGAATTGTTGAAAGTATCTAACGTACTTTAATTGAAAAAACCCCCGACCTTGGTCGGGGGTTTTGTTTTATTCACTAGTAAAGTCGGAAGTGAGTAGCAATCTTCATATTAAGCCTAAGCTAAAAGAAACTGGTACTACCATCTTTACGGTCATGTCCAAGTTGGCCAAGGAGTACGAGGCCATAAACCTTGGGCAGGGGTTTCCTGACTTTGATGCTGATCCCAAGCTCCTGGACCTTGTATCAAGGTATACCGTGGAAGGCAAAAATCAATACTGTCCCTTGGCAGGATTACCTCATCTTCTAGAAGTATTGAGTAAGAAAATGGACCGGTGCTATGACATGAGATTAGACCCTGACTCACAAATATGTGTTACTGCTGGAGCTACTCAGGCACTGTTTACTGCCATTATGGCTTTTGTAAATGCTGGTGATGAAGTAATTATTATCGAGCCAGCCTATGATTGTTACAAATCACAAATAGAACTTGCAGGCGGCAGGGCAGTCCCTTATGCAATCAAGTACCCGGATTACAAAATCAACTGGGATGATTTGACAGGTCTATTAAGTGCCAAAACCCGGATGATTATCATCAACTCTCCGCATAATCCGACTGGAACAATATTGTCCCAGGCAGATATGGAATCCCTCGAACGAATCGTGGATGGTAAAAACATTGTGGTATTGAGTGATGAAGTTTATGAGCACATCATTTTTGATCAGAAAGATCATCAAAGTGTTCTTAGATTTCCTTCCCTTTTTCAGCAAAGCTTAGCGGTCTTTTCGTTCGGTAAGACATTGCACGCTACGGGTTGGAAGTTGGGATACATTGCTGGCCCTGCAAATTTGATTAAGGAGTTCAAAACCGTTCATCAGTGGAATGTGTTTTGCGTCAATTCATTTCTACAGTATGCAATCGCTGATTACCTTGATGTTCCGGAGCACTATGAGCAGCTTTCTGGCTTTTTCCAGGCAAAGCGTGATGAGTTGAATAGGCACTTCCGGGGACTTCCTTTGGTGCCTTTGGAATCAAGCGGGACCTATTTTCAGCTGTATTCTTACAATGAAGTAAGTGAGCTTGATGATTTTGAGTTTGCAAAGTACCTGACTGAAAAGGTGGGAGTTACGTCTATTCCGCTGTCTCCATTCTACACAGAAAATACGGGTGATAAGGTACTTCGATTTTGCTTCGCAAAGAAATCCAGCACCATAGAAGATGCTGCTAGAAGACTCTCTCTGCTGAAGTCAGAAAGATGATACCTTATCTTCAAGAGACTGAGCCGCGGTAGCCACTTCCTCAGTAGCGGCAGCTGTCTGCTCTGAGATCACTACAATTTCCTCTGAAGTACCCACAATTTGTTTTAGTTGATCTTTTTGATCGTTGGAATCTGAGACAATGGAGTTGGAAAGATTTGAAGTTTGCTCATTTGAGGTGACGATTTCTCTAAAAATATCACTCACATTTCTTGAAGCCTCTTCACTATGGGCGACTTTATCTGTCACATCTTGCATGTTTTTTGAAACCTCTTTTGTATTGACAATCATGGAGGAAATTTGATTTTCAATCTGCTTCACAGAATCTCTGGCATTTTCAGCAAGTAACCTGATTTCATGTGCGATGACTGAGAATCCTCTGCCGGAATCTCCTGCCTGAGCCGCTTCAATCGATGCATTGAGAGCAAGTAAGTTCGTATTGCTGGCTATTTCCTGAATGATATTCAAAACAGAATTGATCTCTTCGGTTCCTTTGACCAAATTATCCATCGCGGACTGTGTTTGATTGGCAGTATTAGATAATCCGCCCATCAGATCCACCAGTTCATTCACTAATTCGGTTCCTTTTTCACTGCTGGCTTTTCCTTTACTGGCAGCGGTGGCAATCTCGTCAGCTTTGGAAGATACCCCTTGAGAGGTATGCAGGCTGGTTTCGATATTAGAGGAGGACTGATCAATTTTCTCAGCCTGATCTCTAGCTCCAGAGGCAATCTGAGCCACTGCAGAAGCAATTTCACTGATGTTGCTGGACAGCTCATCTTTGAGGTCTTTCTTTGCTTTTTCCGTAGCCTGCTTATCTGAAGTGACATCAGCAGCAATCTTAATGACGCTCAAAACGTCTCCATTTTCATTAGCAACTGGGGTGTATGCTGCTCTGATCCAAACTTCATCTCCGGTTTTTGTAATCCGGCTAAACTGCCCCTCTTGTGTTTTTCCTGATCTCAGATTTTCCCAAAAAAGATGATAGTCGTCAGATGTTCCATAAGACTTTTCTACGAAAATTGAGTGATGGTTTCCAATGGTTTCTTCGATGCTGTAGCCCAATAGCTGTGCGAAATTTTGGTTGACATCCAAGATGTTTCCCTGAGGATCAAATTGTATGTAGCCAAATGAAAGATCGATGGTACTTTTGAGATCATTGGCCATTTCCTCGCTAGCTTTCTTGGCGGTGATATCAGTGGCTATTTTGATGACTGATCTCACTTTATTTCTAGAATCAACCACGGGAGAATAAGAGGCCTGGAGCCACACAGTTTTCCCTTGTTTTGTCACTCGGTTAAATTCACCTCTTTGCAACACGCCATTGCTAAGGTTTTCCCAGAATTGTTTGTATCCAGCAGAGTTTCTAAATGCATCATCCACAAAAATGGAGTGATGTCTACCTTGGATTTCGTCCAGCGAATCGTATTCCATGGTTTGTAGGAAATTGGTATTTGCGTCCAGAATATTTCCTGCAGTGTCGAAATGTATATAGGCGTACGAAAGATCAATGGAATTTTTAATTGCCGAATATCTTAGGAAGTCTTTCTTATCTTGTGTGATATCAGAAGCAATTTTGATGATGCTTTCCACCGCTCCCACTTGATTAACATTTGGGGTATATGCAGCCCTAAGGAATACATCGCTCCCATTTTTGTGCTTTCTGGTGAACTCTCCGGACTTGATGTCACCATTTTTTAGTTGATTCCAAAAATCTTCGTATTCTCGGCTTTCGTGATCCTCTTCGTGGACCAACATACGATGGTGATTTCCAATCAGCTCTTCAGAGGAATATCCGAATAGCCTGGCAAAATTTTCGTTGCATTCTTCCAATATCCCCGAGGAGGTAAATTTGGAATAGCAAAAAGAGGTATCTACAGTTTTTTTAACATCAAGGGCAGTTTTGTCCTTGAATAATTGGGTTAATAGTGACATGGTTTGCTAGTTGAATCCCTAAAATAAGGGATTCAACCATATTATCAAATGATAACATTTTGATTGGTATTATTTTTTTGTAAACGTGAAGATTTAGTTGATCTCATGAATCGCAATCATGTCCTTTCGCCCAAGACCACCTTCTACTCCTTCGGAGTAAACCTCTTTGGCTGTGTTGGTAAATGGAAGTGACAGTTCTTTTTCTGAAGCGGTGACCATGGCCAAATGCAGGTCTTTATAGAGGAGCTCTAACGGAAACTGGGTCTCGTAATCGTCTTCCTTCATCATTTCAGCTTTCATTTTTAGGAAGGGTGCCGAAACTGGCAGATTGGGAATCAAGTTTAGTAGCATATTCACGTCAAAACCAAGAGCTTCTCCCAGTTTAACCGACTCACTAAAAGCAACCATGCTCATTCCCAGCATCATGTTAATTAACATTTTGAACGAAGCGCCCTTAGAAACTGCTCCCAGGTGCATAACCTTTGATCCCATATACTGTAGGCACTCCTGTATGTCATTTAGTGTAGCGGTATCTCCACCTACAAAAAATACCAACTCACCCGCTTCAGCCTGCGGTTTCGTGCCGGCTACCGGTGCTTCCAGATATCTAATGAAAAATTCTTCTGCCTTCTGATGGGCCTTCTGTGTGAAGGATGGGTTCACCGTGGAACAATCAATCCAAATGGTTCCAGACTTCATGGAAGGGAGGGCTTGTTCGATCATTAGCTTTTCAACAACCTCCGGCTTCGAGAGCATGGAAAATACAATTTCGGCATCTCTTACTGCCTCTTCTACGCTTTTTGCTGCTCTTGCTCCAAACGCTTCCAGGGCTTTAGCTGGTCCATTTGATCGATTGTAAACAGTAAGTTCAATACCCTCTTTAAGTAAATGAGATGCCATTCGGCTACCCATAATTCCGAGCCCTATAAATGTGATTTTCATGAGTTTATGATGTTTTTGATTTTAGTATTGAAAAAGTAACAGATCACCAAAAACAGAGAAGATGGGACTAACCATATTCCGTTTCCCGGCATATCGTGCGCAATGTGAAAGGCCGCAATATTGAAAAGGATGGGGGTGAGTAATAAGGTACCCAAAAAAGCAAATCTGGGGATCAAGAGGAAGATTCCTCCAATGATCTCAGTGAGTGCTACTGCCTTGAAGAGATAGGAAGAAAACATACTTCCCAAGAATGCCTGTGCCGCTGCATCGCCTGGGGGATCAATGGCGATAAAGCCAAAGAACTTATTTAGACCAAAGATGATCATTAGTGTGCCTAAGATGACTTTGGTCGATAGAAATAGCATTTTTTTTGTATCCATTTGAGATTTCGTTTAAATGTGAGATTGCAAAGTTTGACAATCGGAGAAGGTTGAAAAATGAACTATTTCAGGAAAAACACTTGAACTGGTTCAAGATTTTGAAGCAAGTTTTGCTCGAATCTTACTTAGGAATTCGGGGCTCATTCCGAGATAGGAAGCAAGCACATATTGCGGCACTCGTAGAATTATTTGAGGATACATCTCCGCATATTCTACGTACCGTTCTTCAGCGGATTTTCCAATATTAGAAAGTGCTCTTCGCTGAGAATAAGCAAAAGCTTTTTGAGCGACCAATCGGAAGAACCTCTCAAAACGCGGGTATTCATTGCAAATTTCCTCAACTTTATCATAGGGTATCTGCTGAATGATGCTGTCCTCGAGGGCTTCTACGTAGAGAGATGCAGGAGTTTGACTGGTATAGCTGTAGAAATCGCTGATCCACCAGTCTTCGATGGCAATAGCAATGGTATTTTCATCTCCATTTGGACTAATAAAGTGGGACCGGAAGGCTCCTTTCACAACGTGTGACTGATGTTTGCAAACAAATCCAGGTTGTACAATGAAAGCCCTTTTTTTCACTCTTCTTTCTTCGACAATACCTGAGAAGGCTATTCTTTCTTCCTCAGTAAGTGGAACAATTCGCTCAATATGCTGGATTATTGCGAGTTCGGACATGCACTATAGGTATTTGATCATAAAGTCCACTGTGAGTTTCTTAATTTTTGAATAAGGAGGATAGATGGTTTTAATTACCGTAAGGCTACTTGGCTGTTTTAGAACCGCCTTTTCGTTTGTAAAAGCAATGAATCCTGCATGGCCGTGAGACTTTCCTATGCCGCTGTTATTCACTCCTCCGATCGGTAAATGAGGATGGCCAAACTGAAGGACTGTATCGTTAATGGTGAGCATTCCTGAACTTGTGGCAGACTGTATTTTTTTGATGTTTCGCTGACTCTTGGAGAAGACGTAGAGTGCTAAAGGTTTGGGTTTTTGATTGATGAATTCAATTGCATCATCCAGTTCTCGGTAAGTTAAAATTGGGATAATCGGTCCAAAAATTTCTTCATCTAGAATTCGGGCCTCAAGATTAGCATTGGAAAGTAGGGTAGGAGCAAAACGAAGGTTAGTTTCGTCAGTTTCTCCTCCGAATTCGATGGTGGCACCTTTCTCCAAAGCGTCTTCCATAATTCCTTTTACACGCCTAAAATGATGTTTGTTGATGATGCCGCCATAGTTTTCGTCTTTTCCATAGATCTTATTGACCGCGGTTTTTAGTTCCTGTACGAGTCGGTCTTTCACATCTTCATGAACAAATAAATAATCAGGCGCAATACATACTTGTCCTGCATTTTGCCATTTACCCCAGGAAATCTTTTCAGCGGCATCTTTGATATTGGCCGATTTATCGACGATGGTCGGAGATTTACCTCCCAACTCCAAGGTGACCGAGGCTAGGTTTTTCCCGGCCGCCTGCATCACAATTTTACCCACCTGAGGACTTCCGGTGAAGAAGATGTGATCGAATGGGAGCTGCAGCAAAGAAGTTGTCTCTTCAACACCGCCCTGGATTACTTTCACTTCATCGCTTTCAAACAGGTCATTGCACATGCGTTGAATCAACTCACTGGTGCTGTCCGCAACTTCTGAAGGTTTTAATATGATGGTGTTGCCGGCTGCAAGAGCAGAGACCATCGGGGCTACTGCCAGTTGGAAAGGGTAGTTCCACGGTGCGATGATCAGGCAGGCACCTTTTGGTTCATGATGGACGTAAGCCCCCGTTCCGAAGTAGGCAAGACTGGAGGGAATGGGTCGATCTGCTGCCCAGCTATCCAGTTTCCGGAGGGCAGTTCTTATCTCGGTAAGTACAACAAATATCTCATTGATGTCAGTTTCTAATGCAGGTTTCTGAAGGTCCTGAAAAACAGCATCCTGAATAGCACTTCTATTTGCTAAGATCCAGTTTTTTAGCAGCTTTAGCTTCTTCCTACGTGACTTGAGAGGTGCGTCTCTAAGTAGGAGAGATTTTGATTTTATGAATTCAAATCCTTCATTGATTTCATCTTGGGTAGCATATTTCATGTGTTAAAGCTAATGGTTGTATCCAAGAATTTTAAGATTCAGAAAGGACGATGATGTCGATAGGATCAATAATCTTCTTCTTGTATCCATTTATGGTCGCATGTATCATCGCTTTCCCTATTTGAGTAGTGTTTACAATGGGCTTAGGCATTAGTAACTTCATAAGCTTAAGCAGCCAGAGAAAATAATCGTAAATGAATTGATACAGTCTTGTTTTTGATTTGATCCCACGAAGTGGAATAATAGCTCCTGGTCTAAACATAAATGCTTGTTCAAAGCCAAGTCGAACAATGTCATTTTCAGTCTTCCCTTTTACCCGAGCCCACATTACTTTTCCTTTCTCACTTGAATCTGTTCCTTGGCCTGAGACGTAGATGATCGTCATTTTAGGGTTTAGCTCGAACAACACTTTTGCTAAGGCCATGCTATAATCATAGGTAAAATGCCGATATTTTGCTTCGGTCAATCCTGCTGCGCTTACACCCATGCATAAATAAGCAGCATCAATATTTTTGAGTTGCTCCTTAATGGACTCAAACTCTGAAAAATCCGGATGTTCAACTTGTTGAAGTTTTGGGTGAATCATTTCAATCTTGGATCTTCCGATTGTCATCACTTGTGTCACTTGATCCTCATCAAGGCATTCAAACAGAACGCCTTTTCCTACCATTCCGGTAGCTCCTGTTATTAGTATGTTCATTTTGCTCTAAATATAGAACAGGACAGCAACGAAGGCTGTCCCGTTCAGCTCACCACTACTGATTTATTTTAACTGACTCATCAACATTTTTTGAAATCCTCGATCGCTAAGCCACTTTCTCATAAATAGCAGCAATCCTGCCATGGCTCCACTTGCATACCTTGTTTTTGGTTTTGATGATGCCATTGCCTTTGAGATGGTCTTGGCAATCACTTCTGGGCCAGAATGCCGGCCTTTTTTCTCATAGGCTTCCTTTCCTGCTTTGTCCAAAGCTTTTGCCATTGGTTCATAGGGACCATTCGCAGAGCGATCCAACATTGGCTGATTCATCACATCAATGAATTCGGTCTTGATGGCACCAGGTTCAATGATTACCACATCAATTCCAAACTGGTTGACTTCCATTCTCAAGCAATCTGACCACCCTTCAAGCGCATGTTTTGTTGCGTGGTACCATGATCCTAGCGGAGTAAATATTTTACCTCCTACAGACGAAATGTTAATAATCGTACCACTTCTTTGATCTCTCATGTAAGGCAATACCAATTGTGTGAGACGTGCCAGACCAAAAATGTTCACTTCAAATTGTCTTCTGGCTTCGTCAATGGTAATGTCTTCGACGGATCCATACACGGCATATCCTGCATTGTTTACCAGAACGTCAATTCTTCCATTTTTTTCAATAATTTCTTTTATTCCTGTTACCATTTGATCCTCTTCTAAAACGTCCATCTTAAGAGCATATCCACCTGCTTCCTCCAAATCTTTCATCTGCTCGATGCGTCTAGCGGCACCATAAACAATATGCCCCTCTTTGATCAATTGATGTGCGGTTGCTTTGCCGATACCAGCAGAAGCTCCTGTTACTAATACTACTTTCTTTTTCATTTTATTACCAGTTAATGAGTAAGTAATCACTTATTTTGTA
>CAZQDI010000179.1:0-8452 GCA_964591785.1 uncultured Roseivirgaceae bacterium | reverse complement strand
AATTCTTCTGGCAATGTGCAGGTGCCAATCAATCCATTCTCACCAATTGCCCGTCAGAATCAAGTAAATATGTCGGCATTGGAGCAACTATTTTCTTCACAGGAATCTTCGCTGCCCTTGCAGGTGGTTATGCTTTATATACCGTTTTTGATAACTATTGGATCGCAATTTTTTTCGGCTTGCTTTGGGGGCTTATGATCTTTAACCTGGATCGATACATTGTATCCAGTATGCGAAAAAATGGCAATCACTCGCAGGAGTGGTTGACCGCACTCCCAAGACTAATCCTCGCAATTATCATTTCCATTGTAATCGCTAAACCTTTAGAACTAAAAATCTTTGAAAAGGAGGTTGAAAGTGAAATTACCCTGATGATTCAGGAAGATCTTGCAAATCAGGAACAAACAGTAAAACAACGGTTCGAGGGAACTAGACAACACCTGCAAGAGCAGGTACAGGTACTGAAAGAGGAAATAGTTGCAAAAGAGTCAACAAGAGACGAATTGCGTAAAGTCGCTCAGGAAGAAGCCGATGGAACAGGTGGTTCCCAACGACGCAACGCAGGACCCATCTACCAAATCAAGAAAGCGGACGCAGATAGAGTAGAAAATGAGTTGGATCAGCTAAGGGCACTCAATGCGTCAAAAATCTCAGCCCTGGAAGCGGAAATAGCTTCTTTAAACTACGCCGAAAAAAATGCCCTAACCGAAGTTCAGAAAAGTCAATTAACAGGTTTAGCTTCCCGCCTTGAGGCCCTTGATCGTTTGACAGATAAAAGTAGTGCGATAAAGGTTGCTCACTGGTTTATCCTGTTGCTCTTCTTGGCAGTCGAAACAGCACCTATTTTTGTCAAATTGATCTCTCAGCGCGGTCCTTATGACTTTGTACTCAAACGAGAGGAATACGGATTTGAAGCGGCCTACTATGAAGACCTTGCAAAAGTGAATGCTGCTATAAAGAAGCGATCTAACCGTCTCACCAAAGACGAAATTGATTATGTGACGAATCGCCTGCAGTTGAGTTTGGACAAGACTTAGCCACTTTTATTGAATAGATCGATTGGGTATCTTTAGACAGTAATGCTATACATATGAAGAGACCCAGCAAAAAAGACATTCACCCGAAGGTATTTGATCTCTATGATGAGTACGCACATAACCTTATAGATCGAAGGGAGTTTATTGAAAAGCTTTCTGTCTATGCGGTTGGCGGGCTTACTGTGACCTCGATCATGAGTTTCATTATGCCGGATTATTCCATTACTCAGGTTGAGGAAAGTAATCCTAAACTTAAGACCGAGACCATTGAATACGCTTCGCCAGAGGGCGGGGGCCTGATCAATGCCCAACTATCGAGACCCAAGAAGACTTCAAAAAAATTACCTGGCATTGTAGTCGTTCATGAAAACAGGGGATTAAATCCTCACATTGCAGACGTGGGACGTAGAGCAGCAATTGCTGGTTTCATCTCCTTGTCGCCGGATGCACTTACTCCTTTGGGTGGATATCCCGGCAATGATGATGATGGAAGAAAACTGCAAAGGCAAAGAGATCGCAATGAAATGCTTAATGACTTCATCGCTGCTTTTGACTACCTAAAAAGTCACGAAGAATGCAATGGAAATGTAGGTGTTGTTGGCTTTTGCTTTGGAGGATGGATTTCCAACATGATGGCTGTAAAGGTCCCTGATCTCAAAGCCTCGGTACCTTTTTATGGCGGCCAACCATCGGCAGAGATGGTTCCTGCAATTCAAGCTCCATTATTACTCCATTTTGGGGAATTGGATCAACGCGTAAATGCCGGCTGGCCAGCTTATGAAGAAGCACTGAAAGCTAGTAATAAGTCATACGAAGCTTATGTATATCCAGATGCTAACCATGGCTTCCATAATGACACAACTCCCAGATATGATAAGGAATCTGCTGTTTTGGCTTGGGATCGGACCATCGCCTTTTTTAGAAAGCACCTCGGTTAGTTTTTCTGGATAAAGTAGAGATTCAAACCGTCTGAGTTGGAAGTAACTACGTCCAATAGACCATCCTGATTGAGATCGAATAACTGGATATCGTAAGTATCCAGTTCCTGCGTGCTTAGGTTTATTTCATCAAAAGATGTTCCGTCACCTGTGTTAAGATATACCACGTTTTTTCCCCTCGAATTAGCTGTGACAATGTCAATATCTCCGTCGTTGTCAATATCTCCAACATCCAAAGCAAATGTCCGGTCCTTTTGACTTCCAAAACTCACCTCATCAGGGTAGTTCAGCGTTCCATCACCAAAAGCAATGCTGTTCGCCGCGCGAATATTAGCACTAATAATGTCTTGAAATCCATCTGAATTAAGATCAACTACAGCTACTGACCTGGTATCCTTTTTGTCCAGTCCTATGGTGATTCTCTGACTAAAGTCCATTTTATCGTTTAGATAGATTGCATTGACCTGATCATTTCGATTTGCCGCAATAATATCCTTATCTCCATCCCGATCTATATCTTTTACAACTATATCTAAGGTCGCTTCTCCGTCGATTCCGAAGGAAACAACCTCCTCGAAACCCCCACTTCCATTATTGATACAGATCTCATTGACGAAAAATCGGTTGATTACGATGATATCCAGATGTCCATCTTTGTTAATATCGTCTAAAGCGATATTTCGAGTGTTGGATCGATTGTCGCCAAAATGTCCTTCAAAGGAGAATGTCCCATCTCCTTTATTGAAGAACAAGTGGTTTGGCCTGGAATCGTTCCCAACTACAATGTCAAGATCACCATCGCCATCAAGATCTCCCAGCTCCGCGGCATAGGAAGTAGAAGCGCTATCAAGAAAGAAGCTACTGATAAAAGAGCCATTGCCATCATTTAGAAACACCTTATTTTGATCTGGCCAGTGCCTCCCGTTCGAGATGACGATATCAATGTCCCCATCATTGTCAATGTCCCCACCGCTGATTGAGGACGATTTGCGGCTCTCATCACCAAAAGTCGACTCAAGAAACTGAATTTTTTGTGCATTGAGTTGAAAGGTTACCATAAAAACTGTAAGGACAACCAGTTTATTCATAAGCTGGTCAATCTTTAACTCGAATGAACTTCAGTGCCTTGAGCATCAAAGAAGGGTGTGGTTTTGAGAATGGACGTTTCTCAACATTTAAGTAAATCCCAAACTTTTCAATAATCGGAATTTTGTAAACCTCTATTAATTCGATTAGGGTCCCATCCGGATCTTCGGTGTATGTGCAATGTACCTTAGTACTTTCACCCATACTTAAGACATCTTTGGTATCACAAGTGAAGCCGTACCCTTCCCTTTCCAGGGCTTCTCCAATAGCCTGCATGTTTCGAACGTCAAAACCGAGGTGGGCAAATCCAATATCTCCCCAATACCTATCTGCAAATATTTTCACTGCTTTTCGATCACTCAAATCTTGCACCAGCTCGATGTATGTTTTACCAATGAGGTCAGCAAAACCTCCTCGGGATTGATTTTTTTGCGTCAGCAATACTCTTCTAAAACGTCCAACTCCACCACTAATAGACTGCCAATCAGGGAATATGCCTGACGCATCGCTCAAAACTTCATCATACCCCAGCAGGCCATAAAACCCAACTGCTTTGTCTATATCAGAAACGCCAATAGAACATCCAGCCAAACCACCATTCGGCGATGGAGTAGAAGTGTAAAACTCCTCACCTGGAACCACTTGATAAAGCAGACCATTGATGTCTTTGAAGTAGAAGGTTTTCCATTTGTTTGGCATTTCAACAATTTCAGAAACCAGATTTACTCCATTTTCTTTCATGAAATCGAAGGACTTATCTATATCTGCAGACTTCACCCATCCGACATAGATTCCAAAATCTCCCAGTTGATGCTCCACATCAGCATGACGAGCTTTGAAAGTGCTAGGGCAGATAATTTCCATGGCAGCACCGCCCTTCAGGTTAAGAACCATCGCAGCACGTTTTGAGATCACCTTATCACCGGTATAAATCGTCATAAGGTCTGCATTTGCCTCATCGTTAAAAAATGGCACATCCAAACCGAAATTTTTCCTGTACCACCGCCAGGCTGTTTCATGTTCGGGAACAGCCACTCCAACATGTTGGATCCCATGAATAACGTAGTTCATAAGTCAAGTAAATTAGGTCAATTCATGCCATGGTTTGGTTAGGTAGAGGGCACGAATTTCAAAGCGGAAAGATACTTGATTATTAACAATGAAGAACTCTATTGCTGATCAACCTTCAACTCATCAACAGAATAAATTTTTATGTTTTTTTGTTTTCCTCGCAGTTGAATATCTCCTAAAAGCTGGGTATGATCTGCCAGGGAATCCCGCACTGTGTGCTCAATGTTTTCCGAAATTAAGATACTTCGATTGTAGGTATTGCAGCATCCTTGAATGCGAGAGGCAGTATTCAGTACATCTCCATGATAAGCAATTTCTCTCTTTAAATCACCAACCTCTGCAACCATCACGGAGCCCATTTCAAGCCCCGCCTTGAACTCAGGCACTAAATTATATTTAGCGTGATAAGCTAGCGAACTGTTGGATAACTTCTGCCTGTAGGCGAAAAAGAACTTAATACAATTGAGATCCTCAAGTCCATCTCGAACTGTCCAAGTAAGCACAATTTCGTCACCAACATACTGATAAATGCTGGCTTTGAACTTCAGTACTATTTCGGATACATCATGAAAACAGTCTTGAATCAACTCGCTATACAAATGATGTCCCAGTTGCTCGGCAATGCCTGTAGAGTTTTTGAGATCGAGAAACATAAAGATTCTTTGTTCCTCCTTAGGATGATAAAACTCACCTTTCAGCATTTTCCACAGATTCCCCGGCCCAAATTTCTTGTCAATCTCTCTAAATAGATCAATGAAAAAGCCGACGATAAAACAGTAGACCACCAACAGTAGCATTTCCCCTGAAAAAAGGTACTCGGAATAAATCGTCCAATTCATATCGAGATTCAAAATATTTGTGAAGACACGCATCCCAAATGTGACGAGCAGCCAGACTGCAATGAGATAACTAACAGAACCTAGTAAGACCGTTTTACCGAATGAGAGCTTTTTGTAGATGTACTTATCAAAGAGAAATTCCAGGTTGCCAAATATTAGACCAGAAACGATACTTAACACAAGCAGAAAAATGAGACGTTGAAGCAAATTCATTTCTGCTTCGCGGCCTTCCTGAATTACCTCGTGTCCGAACTCACGCATCAACATCCAAAAGGAAAAAGCTGCAAACCAGACAATGCAGTGTCGTAAGATGATTTTGATGTACTTCCTATTAATCATATCAAGCTGAATGGATTACTGTTTTTCGCTGGTTATGTTCTAACGTTTACGCAAAGAAAGATGATACGAATGAATTGTTGTATTCACTTAAGTGATATGAAAAACTTTATTGGTGCAGTATTCTTGGGTATATTCGACTTGATCAACCTTCCCAATTATGTATACAAAGAAAAAATACAGCAACAAAGCAATGCTTAGATGGACTCGAAGGGAACTTCGGTTCTTTATCGTCTGGGCTTCAATCATCACCATACTTTATCACGTTATTGGCTTGCAATGGCTTCAAATCCCTTGGACAGCATTGGCACTAATTGGTACAGCAGTGGCGTTCTTAATTGGTTTTCAGAGCAATGCTGTCTACGGGAGGTTATGGGAGGCTCGCATGATTTGGGGAGGGATTGTAAACGACTCTCGAATGTTCACCATCATGATCAAGGAAATGATTACCAATGAGTATGCCAAAGAACCCGCCACAGAAGCAGAGTTAAGTGAAATTAAAAGGGTCATGGTTTATAGACATGTTGCTTGGCTATCGGCCTTACGGCATGCCATGAGAAGCATTAAGCCCTGGGAGTCTTATAGATTAAATAAGAGAAACAAGGAGTTCTTAGACGCATTGCATATCCCGGAATTGGAGCATACACTTGAAGAAGACTTGCAACAGCACTTATCAAAGGAAGAATATGATCATGTGTTAGGGAAAACCAACAAAGCAGCTACTTTACTTGGTAATCAGTCGCATCACATCAGAACACTCAAGGAGCGAGGGTTGATTTGGGAGTTTTCTTTTCTAGAACTACAAGGAAAAATTTCCGAGCTAATGACACACCAGGGCAAGTCGGAGCGCATCAAAAATTTTCCATATCCTCGACAGTTTGCAACTTTGGGTTACACATTTGTAAATCTTTTCATCATGTTACTTCCCTTTGGGATTGTACCTGAATTTGCAAAACTGGGAGTAAATCTTGTTGGAAATTACCCTCACGTAGGTCAGTACTTCGTGTGGTTAGCAATTCCATTTTCAACGATTGTTTCCTGGGTTTTTAATACGATGCAACGCATCGGAACTGTTGGAGAAAACCCGTTCGAGGGATCCGCAAATGACGTTCCAATCTCTACCATTGCACGTGGAATCGAAATTGATTTGCTAGAGATGATTGATGTTGAAAAAGATCAGATACCTGGACCTGTCCCCACTGATTTTGATGTTCAGATGTAAAGTGTTTTTATGCGTTCTTTGATGCAATAAAATGATGAGACTAACTCCAAAACAGCGGAGGAATATTCATAGAATTCTACCATTCGGTATCATCTGGCTAATTCTGTCGTGGATTTTTATGATTTACGACCTTACCCTAACCAGGAATCAAAACCTCAACCCGGACACGGATATTAATCTCACATTCCCGGTAATGATCTTCGCAAACTTTATGATCACCTTGACCGGCCTGCTGGTAGGGATCCTTGAAGTAGTGGTTCTGGAAAGACGATTTAAGCAATTTGCGCTAGGCAAAAAAATTATCTACAAGTTCGTGGTCTATTTTCTTTTTATGCTCACTGTGATCACCATCGCTTATCCAGTGGCGGCAAGTATAGAGTCCGGGTTATCGGTACTAAATTTAGAGATTTGGAATAAGTTGGGAAGATACTATTTAAGTCTCACGTTCCTGAATACCATACTCCAACTCTCATTTTTTCTACTGCTAAGCCTGATTTATTCGGCCATTAGTGAAAACATTGGTCATCAAGTTTTTCGCAATTTCTTCACAGGAAAATACCACAAACCAAAACTCGAAGATCGGGTCTTCATGTTTCTGGACATGAAGGAATCTACCACCATTGCCGAGAAGTTAGGCAATACAAAGTATTTCAATTTCCTAAAGGACTATTATGCTTTTATGTCCGGCTCAATTATTCAGCACCTTGGTGAGGTATATCAATACATTGGGGATGAGGTTGTTATTTCATGGCCTAAAAAATCTGCAATCTATCAAAACAATTGCCTTAGCCTATTTTGGGCTCTCAAGAAAAGCCTTAAGAATCAAGAGACTAAATTCATGGAGCAATACGGTTTCATTCCGGATTTCAAAGCGGGACTACATATTGGGGAAGTTACCATTGGAGAAATAGGAGCACTTAAAAAGGAGATTGTTTTCTCCGGAGATGTATTGAATACAACCTCCAGAATCCAGTCACTAAGCAAAGACTATGGTGAAGATTTGATCATCTCAAAAGAACTGCTTGAGCAGCTAACCCTCAGTAACCAAATAGAGTCGATTATGCTTGGGGACCTGCAACTGAGAGGAAAGTCCAATAGCACTAAAGTTTATGCAATCAGGTTTGCCTCTTAAGCTCTTTCAGTAAGCGTCTGACTTGCAGGTCACCATATCCATAAATAGGCTCGCGCCTACTAAATTCCTGAAAAATCTTTCCGAAATCCTCGGTTTCAAACAAATCAATTATTGCCTGCAGTGTCTCCTTGGGCCTTCCTAGCGAATTCCCGGTCGCCTGTCGATCAATATGAGCAGAAATAGCCCCCCTTAAAAAGGGATATCTTGATTCCAATGTTTCACCAATTGTTTTTAAGGCCATTGTATTGTTATCACAGTATGCCTCCCATAAAGTGGAAAGCAAGTCGGTATTCAAGAGCACTTTACTAGTTAAAAGACCTTTCAATCCCTTCGTATCATAGCCTCCGAAACCATAGTGGTCGTGTTGCTTGGGCCGTACCAAATAACACCTTTGGTGTCGTTTTAGCTGATTTACAGCGTACCATAGATTAGCCTGACAGAAAAGGTCATCCTCAAACCAAAGATTGATTTCAGATGAAATGGGAAGATCGTTAATCCTTCGAAGTTCCGCAGCAGAAAACTCATTGTAGTCGGATAGCGAGGTACCGTAACTCTGACGAAGAAATTCGGCCCTGTTTCTAAAAAACTCTTCGTAATTCGAGGCCAGAACTGGGCCCTCAACCAAACATTCTCGGAAGATAATTACTTCTCCTTCAAGCATGCCTGCTAGCTGCTCTTTTAGCGCATCTCCGTTGAGAATGTGATAGATCATTCATTAAAGCTAACCATGATAACTGGATGTCAAATTAAGTTTGGCATCATTTTTACTTCTTCATAGGCATGTTCCACTA
>CAZQDI010000178.1:0-8534 GCA_964591785.1 uncultured Roseivirgaceae bacterium | reverse complement strand
TATAACATACATTGTATAATATAAATGAAAAACAAAGGTCTGGGGGAATTTGAGGAACTTATCTTGCTCGCGGTGTGCATCCTAAGAGATGAAGCTTATGGAATCACCGTAAAAAACGAGGTTGAAAAACACACGGGAAGATCAATCCTACTCGGAGCAGTTCATATTACGCTATACCGTTTGCAAGACAAAGGATTCCTAGAATCTGAACTCGGAGGGAATACTGAGAAACGTGGCGACCGAAGAAAAAGACTTTTCACGATCACGAACCTTGGACTAAAACAGCTTCAAACAGCACAAAAGGTTCGTCAAACAATGTGGCAACTCATTCCACAGCTAAAACCAGGGGTATGAGTCAAAGAAAAAAGCATCCGCCAAGGTTCGCCGCTTGGATCTTAAATCACCTAATCAGCGAAAATCTTCTGGAAGAATTCAATGGTGATTTGCTTGAAATCTATCAAGACAGGTATGAAGCTAAGGGCAGATTCTATGCGCTCTGTATGTACTGGATTGACGCGATGGACTTAGTTGTGAGGTTCATCCGAAGACGACCAAGCATACAAAGCAACTACTCAATGCTGAGACATCATATCATTATTTCACTAAGGACCTTGGCTAGAAATAAGTCGTACACATTGATTAATGTCTTCAGTCTGGCTATCGGAATCGGCGTTTGTTTGGCAATTACTCAGTACGTCTACACAGAATTCCATCAAGACCAAGACATAACCCAAAACCCAAACATCTATCGACTGGTTTTAGAAAGGAACAGTACAGGAGGTCTGATGGACAGAGACCTTTATGCTACGCATTTTCTTGGAACTACCGCCGATGCAGAAATTCCTGGAATTACTTCTTTTACGAGGCTATATGTTCCCGATGAAGGAGCATTTATTTCAACCACCAACCAACGACCATTTAGTATTATGGCGGATGAAATGTATTTCGTAGATGAAAATTTCCTTGATTTTTTCGAATTAAACTTGATCGCTGGAGATCCAAAAAATGCACTAAAAGAGCTCTTCAATGTCGTTATTTCGGAAAAAATCGCGATCCGGCACTTTGGGGATTCCAACCCCATTGGAAAAGTGCTTCACATGGGTGGTGGTGCCTCACATGGAGATTACTTAGTCACCGGAGTTTTTCGTGATCGACCTCAGAACAGCCATCTACAATTTGACTACTTATTTCCACTTAACAACTACCTGGAGTACGGTTGGTTAGGAGTGGTCAAAAGGTACCCTCATGTTCCTTCTTTTGCTACTTATTTCGAGTTAACTCCTTCATCCAACATCTCCGAAATTGAAAGCAAACTAGATGAGATGATACAAACTTACAAACCAGAGTGGAGTCCTGAGCTGACGCAGGCACAAACTGCATCCCTTCAGCCCATACGGGATATTCATCTGGATCCATACAAATATGTAAATGCTGACTATGTAACAAATAAAGGTAACGAAAGCCATAATAGAAGCTTTCTGCTGGTTGGGGTGTTAATCCTGGTAATCGCCTGGTTCAATTACATTAATCTCTCAACAGCTCAGTCAGTGAAACGAGTAAAAGAAGTAGGGATTCGGAAATCAATGGGCGCCAAACGAAAGCAGCTCATGAGTCAATTCCTTTCGGAAGCGTTGATCATAAATGTTCTTGCAGGGGTTCTTGCCATGGGAATTGGATACTTCTCATTGCGCTTGCTAAGCGACCTTATTGGAATGCAGGTTTCATTTACACTTTTACATGGGTCACTTTTTTGGGCATTGTACTTGGCTTGCATCATAATAGGCACACTATCCTCAGGTTTTTATCCCGCTTTCTTACTCTCCAAGTATAAACCTGTTAACCTCTTTGCCCGGCCGGTCTCAAAAAGAACTACCATTAATTTACGCAGATTACTTGTGACCTTTCAATTTCTTGTCTCCCTGACTCTCATTTCGGGAACCTACCTAGTTTACAGGCAGATCGCATTTATGCAGCGTCAAGACTTGGGGATGAATATGGAAAAAATTTTAGTAGTTAATGGCCCAAAACATGTTGAGGTTTTGGATGGAGGCCCCAACCTCACAACTTATGAAGGGCTGCAGGAATTTAAAAAATATAGTCGTAAAGTCTTTACAACGTTCCGGAGTGAAATGCAGAAAATCCCCTCTGTGAAGTCGGTTGCCGGCTCCTGGTCAATTCCAGGAATAGTATACCACACCATTGAAAACGACATCCGCCGGTGGGGACAACCGGAAAGTGAGAATCAATCAGCAAGGATGGCAGAAGTGGGACTTGATTTCTTTGAGACCTATGAACTCGAACTCGTCGCTGGCAATGATTTTTCTGCTGAACACGCAAGCACCAGATCAGTCATCCTCAATGAAAAAGCGGTTGAGACATTTGGTTTCTTATCTCCTGAGGAGGCTATTGGCGAACGATTGTATTTTGGCAAACCCATCCATATTGTCGGAGTGGTACGAAATTACCACTGGCAATCCCTTAGGGAAGATCACTCACCATGGATTATTTGGTTTGGCACATCAAGTCCAGAATACATCTCCCTTAAACTAAACGTTGCAGACTTGCAGGAAGTCATACCTAAAGTCCAGCAGGTTTATGATTCAATGTATCCCGGCAACCCCTTTGAATACTATTTCATTGACGATCAATTCAATATGCAATATCAGGCTGACCTGCAATTTGGAAGGTTATTTTTGATTCTGACACTACTGGCAATTATTGTTGCTTGTATTGGTCTGTTTGCTTTGATTTCCTACTCGGCAACCTTGAAAGTAAAGGAAATAGGACTAAGAAAAGTGTTGGGGGCATCAACTATTCAATTGATGTATTTGCTTTCTAGAGAGTACCTGCGGTTGCTATCACTCGCAACATTGATTTCCCTGCCACTGATCTTTGTACTTAGCAGCGCATGGCTGGATAATTATGCATTCAGAATTACACTGGGGA
Organism: uncultured Roseivirgaceae bacterium; assembly: GCA_964591785.1. Taxonomy (GTDB): domain Bacteria; phylum Bacteroidota; class Bacteroidia; order Cytophagales; family Cyclobacteriaceae; genus Ekhidna. The sequence goes on along the minus strand of CAZQDI010000178.1, from coordinate 5,588 downwards.
TTGATATTTTCGTCCTTCCTTGTTTTGCAATGCTGCTTCTCGCCATGCTTACTGTGAGTCATCGCACACACGCAGCGGCCCAGGCAAACCCAGTAGAATCCCTACGTTCAGAATAGCATAACTAAGGATCACAGTTTCTTTTTGTCCATTAGTCGCACCATGACTTCTCCACCAGAGAGATTTTCAAGAATTACTTTAATCATGAAAGTAAGCGGAACAGCTAAAAGCATGCCAGCTGTCCCCCACATAAATGCCCAGAATACAAACCCAAAGAGAACAGAAACGGTATTTATCGAGAAGGAATCTCCCATCCATTTTGGCTCTACCACATTTCCCATTACCAGTTGGACACCTTCTAAGCAAACAAAGAAGAATAAAACTTGTGATACGCTGCCGAAGGTGATGATCCCCAATACTAGGGGGGGAACAATTGCAATCAGAGAGCCGATGTAGGGAATGTAGTTGAGTACAAAAGCCAGGAAACCCCAAAGCAAGGCATAATCCACGCCAAAAAACCAGCAAATCAATCCCACCGCAAGTCCGGTAATCAGGCTAACATAAGTTTTGACGATGATGTAAGAGCTTACTGAGTTTTTTATCTTCTTAAATGCATCTGTGGCTTTCTTACGATCCTGCTCCGGACTGCCACCAACAATATATTTAATCGTCTCATCGTAGTTGGTGATTGCTCCAAGAAGACCTGCAAAATACAAGATGGTCATTAATACTTCCGCAGTAAATCCGCTCAGGCTACTAAAAAAAGAACCAGATGCAGACCAAAAAGAACCCGTTTGAAGCAACTCTACAATGCCATCCCTCAATTGCCCCGGCTTTAGGGTGATACCAATATATTCTGTATAGCTATTGATAAGCGGCCTTACATCTGAGGTGATACTGTCTAATATTGTATCACTATTCTCAACCAGTGCTTGTATTACGTTGTACAGTCCAAAACCAATAAAGAAAAAGACAGTCATGGTTAGTAGTGTGGTAATGGCTACACTCACATTGACATGAACAAATCGATTAAAAAAATGTACAAAGGGTTGAAATAACACCGCAAAGAAGAGCGCAAAAAAGAGCGGCACAATTAAATTAGAAAGTTCCCTCATTAAGTACAGAGCCGTCATTCCAAGAAAGATGCTTAGAATCAACTTAATATGCCTTAGCGACTTCTCTGAGGATGTTTCGGTCATAAGCTGCAAAATAGTTGATTTGCGGGGCAGGTTCAATTAATTTTAATTAATAGTTAGCATGAAAATACATATGAAGAAGCCGCACACATTTGTCATACTTTCATTGGTATTACTAAGCTGTACTGGGCAGGAGATACCTGACAAAGAGACACAAATTGCACAAGCAGTATTGGCTGCACCTTTACATCAACAAGTAAACGCTTCGGTTCTAGGTTATGACTTAAAGGGAGAATTAGTGACCCTTCGACAAGGAAGTAATGACTTCATCTGCGTTGCGGATGATCCTTCAAAGGAGGGGTTTAGTGTAGCAGCATATCATAAAAGCCTAGAGGAATTTATGAATCGAGGTCGAGAACTTCGGAAGCAAGGCCTGAATGCAACGGAGATCTTTGAAAAACGAGAAGAAGAAGTTGCCGCGGGGGACCTTAGCATGCCCGATAAAACCACATTGTATGTCACTAGTGGCGAGCTAGATCCTGACACGGGTGAAGTGGAGAACCTGTACACACGATATGTTATTTATATACCCTATGCCACCGAAGAATCAACAGGAATGCCCTTGAAGCCCATAGCACCTGGTGCACCCTGGATCATGGATCCAGGTACACATAGGGCTCACATTATGATCAATCCGCCCAAATCCAATTGAATTACCTAGACTTCAACAACCTCTCCGGACCTCAGATAAAGCAAGTATCCTTTAGTGCTGTATCCCATATCGCGTAATAATTTGATATAGCCAAGAAGTTGAATGTGATCTCCCTCCTTCTTCTGTCCGCTCTTAAAGTCAACTATTTCGGCAGTATCGGCATGAATAATGACTCGATCCATTCTTTTAAACTCTCCATCTTCCGGCAATACAAGTACCTCGGTCTTAACCACTCCCTCACCATTAAACCAAGATCTAATTTGCTCATCTTCCCAAAGACGATCAAAAAGTAATTGATAACGCAGCCTGACTTCCTTCGTAATCTGCATAGATCGTTCATACTTTTCAAGAACCTCCCCGGTCTGTGTATGATCAAGAATCTCCGAAAGAATCTGATGTAATAGAATGCCCTCACTCCTACTTTTTTCTACCTCATCGTCAAAGTAGGTTTTGCCCGTTTTCCGTACCTGAATCTTACTACTCCACTTATTTGAAACATACTTATTCAGTTGTATAACTTCTCCCTCCTGTTTGCGATGATTAATAGGTAAAGTACCCTTCATAAACTTCTTGGATTTTTCATCCCAACCATCCATCGGATTTTCTTCAAAAAAAGACCACAAAAGTTTACTTGCATTGCTGAATATCTTTTCCTTTTTGGACGATGGCACCTCGCAAAAAACAAATAGCCCAGTTTCTGCTCGTGTGAAAGAAACATACAATACATTGAGACTCTCCAAGTGCCATTTGATAAATTCTGCATAGTACTCAGCAGAAAAAGCTGTCTTATCAAGCTCAGATTTGTAGTCAACGAGCAAAGACTTACCCTCTTCATAGGGTGATTCATACCAAACAGGTTTTGATCGGCTGTTCATTTCAAAATTGCCAAAAGGGATAAAAACGATGGGATATTGTAAGCCTTTAGACTTGTGAGAGGTGATAATTTCGACGGCCTGAAGGGCCCCAGTCATTTGAACTGATCGCTTATGCCCATACTCCTGCCACCATTCCATAAAAAGTCGTAAGTCAGAACGCCTACTTTTTGAAAAATCAAGCACCGCATCCTGAAATGCTTGTAGATAAACAAATTCATCCTTAACAGAATTCAATTCCAACGTGCGTATTAACACTTCCACTAGCTCCTGAATGGGAAGGTGCAAAAGGTGATCTTTGAATTTGGTAAAGCCGGGAGGAAGCCCCTTAGCACCCAAGATCTGCAAAAAATCTTGGTGAGAATTAAATTTAGCTTTTCTCGCCAATTTTTGATAGCGGAAGGTAAGGTCGGTCTTGACACTCACATCATCTGGATTCAGGAGGTGCTTAAATGCTGATAGTAGCAATTGAACAACTGAACTATTTGCCAGGAGCATTCCTTCTGCCGATATCACTTCAATCGTAGTCCTACTGACCCTCCGGTAATCAAGTACGGCATTTACGATCTCGGCAGCCTCTCGATTGGTACGGACAAGGATGGCCATGTCGTTTAACTCGTGTCCGTCCAGAAGCAGCTGCTCCATGGTATCAATCGTCCGATTAATTGCTTCTTTTTTCCATTCTCTTTTTTCCGCGTCTAAGAACTCAATACTGATCCGACCTCCTATTGCCTCATTTTTTGGTGCTACTTTTTGTACTGCCTCTAGGTAGATTTGCTCAATGATTTCCGTCTTAGAAGAGCCTAGTGATTGTTCAAGTTCACGTGCAAGAATAGTGGGTAGGGTACTGAACAGTCTATTATTGAATTCAACTAGATTTTTCGCACTCCTCCAATTGGTATTCTTTGAAGTATTTGCTTCTATCAATTTCGATGGCAAGTCATTGCCCACCTTATGCATTAGGATTGTAGGATCTCCTCCTCGCCATCCATAGATACTTTGTTTGGCATCTCCTACCAAAATATTTTCATTTCCGCTGGCAAGACTCTCTTCCAAAAGAGGTCGAAAATTATTCCATTGTATCTGAGATGTATCTTGAAACTCATCAATCAGAAAATGAGAATACCAGGAACCTACTTTTTCGTAGATGAAAGGTGATCCGGTATCATCAATAATTTGCGATAGAAAATCCGGAAGGTCTGATATCATGATGATTTCCTGTTCTTCTTTGTACTCTTGTAATCTCAAGAAGAGATCACTGATCAACCCAAGCGTCTGTAGATGGCCTAGAGCTGCTCCTGCGGTGGCATAAGAGCTCTGGTGCCGCTCATTGAATTTCACTGCTTTATCCATCAGTGGCATAAACTTGACTTCAGCCAAATGAGCGATTTGACTACTTAATGGGTTAGATTTCGAAGTCCACGCCAAGGGATCTTCCCTCGCAGCTAGTACCCGCTTAGTCATCAACGTCGTATATTCCTTTCGAAGTAATTTTTTAAAAAAACCGCCAGCGCCTGCGCTTTTATAAAGCAAATCATCGACGGTTAGGCCTGCATTTTTTAACTCCTCTTGAAACTCCCCGGCAATCATATTCATATGATCCTCAAAACTTCTTCGGTCATCAATTAACTTCGATTTCAAGCCAGCTATCTCTTCCTTAATGTGTTCGGAGCTGAATTGTTGCTGAGGCAAACGCTTAAATTCTTCCTGAAAAAGCTGTTTGGCAAGTTTGTCAATTTGACCTCTTACTTCATAACCATCCCCCTTAACCAGTCCATCCATAGAAAACTCCACCAACCAGTCTTTAAGTAGTTTGTTATTTTCAACTCCTTCGTAAACAGTGGATGAGATAAATTCAGCAACTTTATCAGCATCGAGTTCAATGGAAAAATTTCCACCTAATCCGATCTCTCGAGAGAATGCCCGCACCACACTGTGAAAAAAAGTATCAATAGTCATGACATTGAAGTAGCCATAATGGTGCAATAAATGAGTAAGTGATCGACCTGCTGCCGTTATGATTTCTTGAGGAGTCTTTTTCAATTCCGAAGCGTATACTTGAATAAGTTCGTGCTCTCCTTTTGATATTTCAACAAGAAATTCCAAAATCCGCTGTTTCATTTCTTCAGCGGCCCGATTCGTGAAGGTAACCGCCAGTATTCTCTGGTAGTATTCAGGAGCACGAAGGGCTAGTTTTATATATTCCTTAGCAAGCGTATATGTCTTGCCTGATCCTGCCGATGACTTAAAAATGGTTAGTGGCATCCTACTAAACTAAAGCTTTCTGACAGATCAGCTGTTACGTATAGTTCTTCTCAATGTTAAGTATATATTAATTTAAATTTGGTAATGAGGTAATATTTAGTTAACATTGTCTTAACATTAAAGGGAAGAATTATGAGGAAGACGTTATTTCTGCTACTAACCATGACATTTTTGTGTGTGTATAGTCAGCCGTTATCTTCTGCCAAGGACGTGGAAGTAACAAATTATCAGGAAGTAATCTCTCAAATCGAATATCCTCAGGTAAGTAAGGAAAATGGTATTGAGGGAATTGTGATTGTTTCACTTGAGATCGACAGTCGTGGCGACTTAGTTGATCATGAGTTCATAAGCTATCCATGTACGAGTCTAAAAGAAGTCGTACAGGAATCACTTGAAAAATTAACATTTAGTCCAGCAGTAGACGACGCTGGCAAGGCAATAACGACCCGGATTACTATGCCGGTGAAGTTTGAACTATCGATTTGATTTAAAGTCGAGATCAATTTAGAGGCCATCTTTTTGCGAGGATGGCCTTTTTTATAACCTAATGATATTATTTACGTTTAGAAGTTTTATATTAAATTTACATTTAGAAATTAAATAACA
>CAZQDI010000177.1:0-8566 GCA_964591785.1 uncultured Roseivirgaceae bacterium | reverse complement strand
TCTATCAGCACTTTATCTAGCCAAGCCTCAACCTTAAAAGGGCGTTGCTCTACCAGCTGAGCTAGCCAGTCAACTGAAGACTTCTTCGCTAAACCAAGTTTCCGGAGAAAAGCGACACTGCATCACCTTAAATCTCCTTTTGTTTAAAAAAGAAGTGCAATTCAGAGAGGCTTCTCTAAATTGCGGATGCAAAAATAGAAAGCTTAGTTAAGATTACCATAAGATTATGAGAATAAAGTATGCGATCTTGGGAATTCTTTTAGTGTTGATCGATACTGATGCTGAGGGATCAAATCAATTGCTAACAAAGGCAGATTCTTTATTTAGATCTCAGAAATATACGGAAGCCTTTTCTCTATATCAAGAGTTAGCAAACGAGGGCGCTGCATCTTCTGCCATGCTGCTTAAGATGGCATTTATTCAAGATGCAAGTGGTGATTACGTCGATGCACTTTATTATTTGGATTTGTACTACCAAAAATCGGCAGACAGGCAAGTGATTGGAAAAATTGAGGAGATCGCAGAAGAGTACGGTCTTTCAGGTTACCGCTACAATGATTTTCATTACTTTGCAGCACTACTTAGTAAGTATAAAAACTATCTCCTCCTATTGCTATTTTCATTCTCCGGTGCCCTTCTTGCATACCTCTTCATAAAAAGAAGGAAGGGAATAAAATCAGTTACCCCTGCAATTTTTCAGCTAATCAATGCAATACTCCTTCTATTAGTCATCAATATATCTTCGGAAACGGATGGAATCATAATCAATGATCAAACCTTGCTCAGATCCGGTCCCTCTGCCGGGGCAGAACCTTTGGAGGTTTTAAGTAAAGGCCACAAGGTAGGAGTGATCGAGCGTACACCGGTATGGACCAAGATCAAGTGGAATGGAGAAGAGGCGTACCTAAGAAACTACAACCTCAAGATCATTTAAGCGGGTTGTCGGGTTCTTTTTTCATTCGTTCGTAGATTTTCTTATCTACCCAAGCGGGAACAAACTTGTTGAAGAAAATAGCGAGCATACCATCCCTGGTCAAAATCAAGTCTCTTTTTTTCTTCCTTAATGCTTCAAAGGTTCTTTCAGCGACTTCTTCAGAACTCATCATTTGCTTCTCGTTCCTAGGAGATTCTCCTTGCACCTCTCCGTCTGCAGTTAGGGCTGTGTTCCGGATATTGGAGCTTGTGAAGCCTGGGCATACGACTAATACATGCACTCCTCTTGTCATAACTTCCATTCTCAACGTCTCGAAGAATCCCTGAATGGCAAACTTGGACGCCGTGTATGCTGATCTGGCGGGAGTTGACCGGCGACCATTGATAGATGATATTGCCACAATGGATCCTTTATTTTCCAGAATATGCGGGAGTGCGTACTTAGTGGCATAAATGGAACCATAAAAGTTAATATCCATCAGCTTTTCAAACACCTCCAGTTTGGTATCTTCGAAAAGTGCGCGCATAGATATCCCTGCATTGCACACAAGAATGTCCAATCTTCCAAATTTTTTAATGGTTTCCTCAACCATTCTCTGGTTATCTTCCTTTTTGGCAGCATCAAGATTCAGAGCAAGGTGATTCTTCGAGCCAAGCTCGGAAACAACCTGATCCATGCGATCTTGATTTCTTCCGGTAAATGCTACCGCATAACCTTCATTAGCATATTTAAGGACTAATGCTTTGCCAATGCCTGAAGAGCCCCCCGTAATAATTACCACTTTTTGCATACTAACTGCTCAGTTGATGGAGTTTTGCAAGTTCAAATTTCTAAACAATTGATTTTCTAAAAAAACTTATAACCAATGCAACCTTTGGCACAGTTCCAGCATTATCAAAAAAGTTCAATTTATTCACTATGAAACTACTGGTTTTTTTTGCTCTTTCTATCTTATCAATTTCATCTTTTTGCCAATCAGGCATTAAGGGAGTGACCAAGAGTACAACAGGCGAAATTCTTGCTTTTTCCACTGTCTACATCAAAGGGACAACTATTGGCACAACGTCTAATTCCGCCGGAGAGTTTTTTCTCAAAACACCGCCTGGTCAGCATATTATTGTATCTCAATATGTAGGATACAAAGCGGAGGAAAAGCAACTAATTATTCCAAAAGGTCAAATTGTATCACAAGATTTTATTTTGACCGAACAAGCCTTACAGCTTCAAACAGTGGTGGTGACAGCGGGCGATGAAGATCCTGCCTACCGGGTGATTCGAGAAGCACAAAAGAGACGTAAATTCTATGAAGATGAGGTTTTTGCGTTTAAGACAGATGCTTATCTAAAAGGTCTTTTCAGGCTCGATGAGCGTCCTGAAAAAATTCTTGGACAAAAACTTACCATCGATACGGGTATCGTCTATTTGTCAGAATCTGTTTCTGAGTTTTCGTTTGAACGTCCGGATAAGATCTCGGAACGGATGATTAGCTCCAAGGTAAGTGGGGATGAGCAGGGGTTCAGCTTTAACCAGGCTTCAGACTTTAATATCAATCCCTACAACAAAACAGTAGATATCGGTCAGGAACGTGAATATGTATCTCCTATTTCCGGCCAGGCGTTTCTTTTGTACGATTTTGAGTGGCTTGGCTATTTCGAGGAGAATGGAAAACTGATCAACAAGATTAAAGTGATACCCAAAAGGTCTACTGATCCCGTTTTTGAAGGTACAGTTTACATAGTGGAAGATGAATGGAGGTTTCACTCTCTTGACCTTCTGGTTACGAAGCAAAGAGGGCTCGAGTTCATTGATTCTCTCCAGATCAATCAAGTATTTGCACCTGCAGCTCATGACATTTGGATGCCGCTATCTCAAAAATATGCGTTCAAGTTTGGTGTTTTTGGGATTAAAGGAAGTGGCTATTACATAGGAATATATTCAAACTATGAGGTTGAGCCAGACTATGAAACCTATCAGAAGTATGGTTTCTATGACCAAAAGTTTGGTACGACTGCCAAAACCAATCTTTTTGAAAAAGAAGACTTCACTGCTGAGGTCCTTTTGGTAGATGAGGGTTCTAACGAAAGAGATTCAGTCTATTGGAAGAATGTACGACCGGTACCCTTAACCGCCATTGAGGTAGAGGATTATCGCGTTAAGGACAGCATTCGAGTTGTTAAGGAAAGTACTCCTTACAAGGATTCAGTTGATAGAGAGCGTAATAAACTCAATCCTGGTAACATCTTTTTGACAGGATACACGCATTATAATAGCGTTGATGAAATCTACTGGACTACTCCAGCGATCATCAATACCTTGCAATTCAATACGGTGGAAGGTTTTGTTCCGGAAATTCAACCAACGTTCTTTATTCAGGAGGATGAGAGAACGCGCTATTGGATAAGGCCCTCCATGAGGTATGGATTTTCGAATAATCGGTTTAATGCCAAGTTCGATGCTAGTTATCGAATGTTGGATGATAAATTCACCAGGTTTTATGTAGGTGGCGGCCGATATATTGCTCAGTATAACGAGGACGGAATCATATCCCCTTTTATCAATTCTTATCTAACCTTGGTTAGTGGAGATAATTTCTTAAAGATTTTTGAAAAATCATTTGGATATGCGCGCTTTCAGCAAGAGTTAAAAAATGGGATTCTTTTCACAGGTCAAGTAGAATATGCTTCCAGGGATACCTTAACGAATACCACTTTCTATACGTGGGCCAAAGATGAAAATGTAAATTTCACAAGCAATCAACCTTTCAGCCAAGAGTTGTCTGGCCAAGGAGAAGACATCGGCTCGGGCACGGGGTTCGATTCTCATCAAGCACTGATTGCTACCGCCAGGTTCAGGATCCGATTTGATCAAAAATATGCGACCAGACCAGATGTAAAATTCATATACCCTTCAAAATACCCTGAGCTAACACTCATTTATAAACGAGCTTTTAACGTATTAGGTAGTGACTTAAACTATGATTTTCTTGAATTAAGAATCACTGACTCAATGCCTTTGGGTCTTGTGGGTGAGAGTAGTTGGTCTGTTGCTTTTGGAGGATTTCTTAATGACAACTCTTTAACGTTTGTCGATTTCAGGCATTTTGCTGGGAACCAAACTTCTTTTAGTCAAGTAGATAAGCAATTCAAATTTGAGTTGTTGCCGTTTTATCAGTTTAGTACTCAGGATAACTTTCTGGAAGCTCATTACGAACACCACTTTAATGAATTTATATTTAACAAACTTCCGCTCATCAAGAAGTTGAACCTTCAGGCAGTAGCTTCCGCTAATTTTCTGACTACACCGACGTTAGGAAATTACGTTGAGTTAGGTGCTGGTATTGAGCATATCTTCAAATTCATGAGAGTAGATTACTACTGGGCATATAGAGATGGTGATTTCTTCGGTAGGGGTTTGCGGATTGGGGTAGGTTTTTAGTCTTACCTGATCAGTTGAACATACCCTTTAAATTCGATGTTAGTGTATTTGATCAAGTAGTAGTAAACCCCAGACGGAAAATCACCTCCAGTCCAGGTGAAATCCCTATTGTCGGAGCGAAATACAGGCACACCTGCGCGATTACTAATGACAATGTAGTCAAAGAAATTATCGCAGTTATCGGGAGGTAAATTTTGATTGATATCAAAATTCCCTGACAGTCTGAATTCATCGTTGATGCCATCGTTGTTGGGTGTGAATACATTGGGGGGCAAGAATCCATCCCTTCTTTCACTATCATCAAAAACTTCAAAAGTTAGCTTCAGTGTATCGCTGCTAGGGATAGGACACGCATTGTCGGTAACAAGAAGTACAACATCTTGAAAACCGGTTGTTTCACCAAATCTTAGCAGAGAACATTCTGGTTGCCACTCGATCACTGATGTGGTACTTCCCAAGCCGGAGGTGGACTCAAAATTGAATGAGGCGGAGGAAGGAGGTGTGAAGCTTGGGTCAAGTTCCAAACGCACGATGTCGCTGTCACTGTCAGAAACGGTAATTGGAATACTTATTTTCTCATTTACGCGAACTCGTTGACGTCGATCTATACCCTCAAATAGCGGCACTGAATTTTCCGGATAGTTGACAGTTAAAATATGTCGTAGCGTATCAAAGTTCTTTTGCTTGCAGCGATCATCATCATCTCCGATGAATAGTAAGACAAATACTTGGCCATCATCGTATCGGGATGCGTCGCAGGAAAGGTCCCAGCTAAATTCGCTTGAGGTGGTTTTATTGCCATTAGCTTCAGAAAACTCAACTCCATAGAATTCAGGGTTGAAGTTCCCTCCGATGAATCTTAAAAAAACGTCATCTCCATCAGGATCAGTGACTGAGGTGTTAAAGCTTAATACTTCACCCAGCTCTATTTCAGAGGGAAGAATTTGGTCAGCTGAAACAATCGGATCCTGGTTGGATGGCAAATTTACGGTTGCAGGTACCAGGATTGTATCTCCCGGCGCCAAACATTGATCTGCATCCTCTACCACCAGTTGTACCTCAAACTCACTGGTTTCCGAGAAATCGAATTCGATGCAATCAGTGTCCCAAACAAATGTTCCGCTGGAAAATCCTGCAGAAATACTGTCTACCACAATGTCAAAGCCAAACTTTGTTGGATCTTCAACTCCATCAACCAGAAGTCGAAATTCGATGTTATCGCTGTCACTGTCGCTCGCCTGGATATCTCGTTCAAAAATGGGATTGTTGTCTTCGTCCTGTACTATGGCGGTGTTGTCAAATATGGCGACTGGTTTGTCATTGGGTGGGGGTTGGACCAGGATGGTCAGTCTGGCGGTGTCAAGCTGGGGAAGAGGACACGCATCATCACCAGCAATTAGATCCAATACAAATGGACCATCCTGAACCGGTGGGCAGTCTGGAATACAAATTTCTACAATAAGATCGCTACCATTGTTGATGAGTGAATCACGGAACGAAAACACTTCATTGAAGTTCTCATTAAAGTTCACACCTTTCGCTCGAAGTGAGATTCTCTCTCCCGGTGTAATATTTGACACCAGGAAGTTGAAGCATTTTGCATCTGCAACGGTGTATTCCAGCGTATCAACTTCCGCATTAAATGATGGGTTATCTGGAATGCTGACTTCGACAACGGGTGGGTCAGGAGGTTCGCACTGATCTACCACCAGCATTTGGAAGTCACGCCTGACTTCACCGATTTGCTCCCCATCACGAAATTCTTCTACTTTAACTGAGAATACAAAAAGACCGGTTTCACTCGGCTTTACCGTCAGTAGCCCTTCATTGCTGATACGAAGTGGATTTGAGCCAGGGATCATGTTAGTTTCTGAATAATTTTCGCCGAATGTTACATTAAAATGAGGCTTTGGCTGCGGGAATGGAAGAGCCACTTGTGATGAGCTGTTCAATGGTGTTACTAAGGAATAGACCAGCGAGTCTCCGTCCGGATCGATTCCAGTAAATTCGGTGTAGTATAGCTGGTTGATGCATGCATAATCACTGAGTGGCTTAAAAAGCACCGGAGATGAATTTTGGAAAATCTTGCCGTTCCTCATCAAGGGTGGAATTTCCAAGACATAATTCATTCCAGTTCCATTTGGAGTGACAATGTTTTTAACTCTGGAATTCCTGCAGCAACGTTCCCATTGGATATAATAGCCTTCTGAATCACTGTAAAAGTTTGGATCTAGGGAGATATCTGCAGTATAGAAAATACGGGCAGTTCGGAGCTCATCCCTGGCGCATTCTATATTGGTATATTCAACTGCTTCTACGGAATCCAGAAACAGAATATGTTCCGACATTTTTGCTCCATCGCTATTCCTGAAAATAAACACAGTAGCTGCACCATCAGGGCCCGGATTTTGATCTTGCGCCTGGTCAAAGTACTGAATGAGGTTTATTCTGTACATCCCGTCCCCCAGAAATATGAACTCAATTTCTCCGCCTACAATATGGAATGCACGGCTACCTAATATGCATAGCAGGAAGGATAGATATAGGCAACCTCTTTTCATTTCTACAATCGAAACAATGAAAGTAATAAAAACCCTGTAAGTCAGTTACACAGATGACTAATTTTGTCTCCACAATTGTGGAGTGTAAATGGCAAGGAAACAAAGTAATAATTTTGTAAAGCGTGGTGAAATCATTGAGGTATACATCCAAGACTATGCATTTGGAGGTAAAGGCATTGGTCGAATCAGGAATGAGGATGGTGAATTTGTTGTTTTCGTACCTAACTCGCTGCCGGGTCAAAACGTCAAAGTGCAGGTCATCAAGGTGCGCAATAGCTATGCTGAATGCAAGTTGCTAGAAATCCTTATGCCCTCGGAGCAGGAGATTGAGGTTTCTTTTCAGGAAATTCCGGGTGCTCCATACATCAAATTACCAATTGAGAAGCAGCATGCCTACAAAAAGCAGAGCACCCTGGAGCTTTTCAAAAGAATAGGTAAAGTTGAAAACATTGACTCCCTCTTTGATGAATTTATCACTTCCCCGAGCACTTTCCACTACCGAAACAAAATGGAATATGCTTTTTCAGCGATTGGCTATGATCACGAACAAAAAAAAGATATTGATGAGTTTACACTGGGGTTCAAAAAAAGAGGGACATGGTGGTGTGGAGATGATTTGAAAAGAGATTCAGGTTTGTTTGATAAAGAGGTAGAAGACAAGCTGACTTTGGTGAAGACTTATTGTCAGGAGTCAGGCTTTGAGCCATGGCACGGCCCAAGGCGACAAGGTTTTTTCCGATACTTGGTAGTTAGGAAATCATTCAAGACCGATCAACTTTTATTTAATCTTGTCACCACATCTCAGCATGTCCATGAATTCTCTATGCAGGATTTTGCTGACTTCCTAGTTGGTCAATTCGGAAATCGAGTGGCTGGTCTTTTACATACTACAAATGATGAAACAGGCGATCGTACGATCGCTACTACTGGGAAAGTAAGTCTCATCTATGGAGAAGACAAGATCGTGGAGGAGTTGCTGGGATTGAACTTTGAGATCAGCATGCAAAGCTTTTTTCAAACCAATCCAAAGTCCGCTGAAAAACTGTATTCCAAAGTGATTGAGTACGCACTTGAAAAGAAGGATGCGATTGATCATACTATCGTGCTGGACCTTTTTTGCGGGACGGGAACTATCGGACAGATTCTTGCCTCCAGGAGCGATAATGCAGAAATTGTTGGTGTCGATCTCATTGAGTCTGCCATCGAAGATGCCCGAGAGAACGCAGAACGAAATGGGATCAAGGGTGTGAAGTTTTATGCTGCCGATGTTGGCAAGTTTTTGAAAGAGCATCCAGAATATTCAGGAAAGATTCGTACCATCATTCTGGACCCGGCGAGAAGCGGAATCGCACCAAAGACCTTGAAGAAAATCATTGATTTAGGTGCAGAACGGATGGTGTATGTATCCTGTAACCCCGCTACTCAAGCCAGGGACATAGAACAGTTGTCTATTGCCGGTTATGAAATAAGGAAGTTTAGTTTAGTCGATCAGTTCCCTCACACTTCTCATGTGGAAAGTGTGATGCTCTTGGAGTTATGATCTTACTAACCAAAGTTTAGCGCGCAGATAATACAAACGGGTAGAGTTTTTTCAAGAAGGCTCTACAACATTCAAACTTGTGACACACTAGTTTCT
>CAZQDI010000176.1:0-8613 GCA_964591785.1 uncultured Roseivirgaceae bacterium | reverse complement strand
TCTCAAAGTCCCATCTTCTAATGTAATAGCGCCTGTAATTCTTAAATCTGCGTCTGCATCAGTGTCAGAAGTATTAATCGTAAGAGTATTTCCTTCAATGGTCAAGTTTCCACCAATCTCCAGTACCGTGAGTTCATCACCAATCACCGGCGGATTCAAGGTGGCTTGAATCGGTGTTGCTGGGATAACAACGTCAATATTAGTGTAGTCAGTAGTTGTGTTGGTCCCAGGTGCATTCGTAATAGGGTTACCTAATTCATCCTGCCAGTTACCGACGTTAAACCAATCAGTGCTAACGACACCTGTCCAGGTAAGGACGGGAGGCACCAACCAGGTGATCAGATCATTTGGATCACTATCAAACGATTCACCGGAAAACTCGCCTGTATAGTTATCTAACTCAATGGTACCTGTGGCACCTACTGACTTAGTAATGTTAACTGCGCCACCTCCAGGGTTGTCATTAAACACAATGTTCTGAATGGCTTGCCCAGCAGCATCAAGGAAATCCTGCGTATTTTCAATTCGCAAGTAGGTACCTCCGGCAATTCCATTGGTGAACGAGCCATCACTAAAGTTATTCGTTACATCAACTGCTCCATTTCCATCTACATAGATGCCGTTCGAATCCATAAATTCCATGGTGTAGAACCTTGCGCCAATTGTGCCTGGACTACCATTTCCTGAAACAGTAAACCCGTAAGATCCTGTGCTTCTCCTGGTTACCGTAGCTGTTTGGGCTGCAGATCCAACAATGTTGATGACTCCACCAGCTTGAATGATAAGTTGTGTGCCGTTACCTAAAGCCAGCGTTCCTCCCGGATTCGCTGTAGTACTAACATTAAGAGTTCCGAAAATATTAATCACATCTTCAAAGTCTCCAACCTCAAGTGTATTGCCATTCACTTCCAAGGTTCCTGCCGTAATTGTCAATACATTATCAACAATCATGTTATCCAACATGGTGTAGGTAATCCCTGGAGCATTAAAGGTCACATTACCAAGGAAATTCGAGCTATTGGACCTTATGGTGTGCGAACCACCAGACGCATTAAACAGCAGATCACCTGCAGCATTGGAGGTCAGGGAACCTGATCCTGTAATATCTAAATCTCCGCCTACAGACACTTCCAAGGAATTTATATCAAACTCACCGTCTTCAATGATCAGGTCATCATTGATTACCATATCGCTTGTTTGCAAATCAACAAAACCTCCCGTTTTGTCTATTTGAACAATATTGAAGGTTTGTGTTCCTGTATTTCCAATCTGAACAATCTGATCAGTGGTCCCATCAAAGATTACCGTACCATTTCTGGCAATAAATGAACCATCGATTGTGCCGGTTTCAGTATCCCATCTGCCAGCTACTCGGATTGAGTAGTTGTTAGTAGTAGCGTCCAATGTACTCCCAGCAGAGATATTCAAATTTCCATTCACGTCAGTATCCGCTCCCAAAGAAGAGGTACTTGCATTATTCAATGTAAGGTTACCATATGAGAAACCACCTCGCACGGTCTGATCAAAAGGACCCTGATAGACTACAATACTGGTAGCATCAATTGCATAAGATCCAAATCCTTTCGGGAAGTTATCCACCCCTTCGACTTCTATTCGCTCACCAGCTTGCAGCGTAAATGTTCCAGTTCCAGTAGCGCTGTTACTAATCAAGTACTCGTTAATTCGTAGTTCGCCAATCGTATTTTCTACCGTCATACTACCCGACATTCGGACGTTTCCATCATCCTGAGCACCATTTATGAATCGGCCTAACTCAATATTTGTAGTACCCCGCAGAATTACATTATGGAATTCTACCGAGTCGGTCGCAGCATTACTTACCTGCCTGATGTAGGAAGCGCCTCCATTGTTATTAAAGATTACTGTACCAAATTGATTCGTATAGGAGTTCTGTCCTGCAATCCAATCTTCACCATTGAAAGTATATTCAACTCCATTGGCTCCTTGGAACGCACCACCACTATTGATGACCACATCATTTTCCCACGTAATAGCTCCGGTTCCAACGGCTGTGGCTCCACTTTCCACCGTAAATATGTCATTAACAGTGACGTTACTTAAGGATTTTGAACCAGTACCACTGATAGTTAACTCATCAGCATCCAGTTCAACGACAGTTTGAGCAGCACCATCTAACGTAATCAATCCGTCAACACTTGTGTTATAGACAGTCGTATTTTGCATCGTCACATTACCAGAAATGGTCATATTGTACCCATTATCCAATGGGTTAATCGAACCGGTACCAGTGACCTCCAGATTTCCATCGATATCGATTGCTGTTCCATTAAACTGATAGTCTGCAGCTCCAGAGATAAGTAGTCCGCCCACTGCATTTGAATTACCTGTGGAGAAAACAGGAGAGGTAGCTGAGGCTCCGTTTAATTCAATCACAATCGACCCATTGTCAAATGATGCAGTATTCCCGATCTCAAAAGATCCGGCAACCTGAAGATTAGTTTCGATGGAGTTTTCCAATATCACAGTTCCACCATTGGCTACATTAAAATCACCTGTAACCACTAATTGATCGGTCCCTAGTGTTGTTCCGCCTGAATCTGTAATACGTAGAATTCCGTCGGTCACCGAAATATCTTGTACGGAGTAACTAGCCCTGTTATCAAGGTCTAAGACAGGGAATGGAATTACCAGCGGAATAATCGCACCGGTACTTGCATTAGGTGCAGTACCTGTCCAGTTGTTGGCATCATCCCAATCGTTTGTTCCAGCACCCGCAGTCCAGGTAGTGGTTGTTACCGGAGGCCAATTCACCTCAGCCACTGCGACTACATCTTCATCATAAGCTTCACCATCTGCACCCAGCGTTCCTGCAGTGTTGGTCAGATTGATTGTAGTAGCGACAGTTGCATTCGTCCTAATGTTAATTGTGTTTGCATTCGGAGTTCCATCATAATTGAATGTGATGTTATCAATATTGAATGTGCCTCCTCCCAAATTAGTCTGGAAATCAAGGTATGTCCTGGCAGCACCAGAAGTTGTTGACATGTTATTGAATGCGCCATTAGAAAAGGTAGTGGCACTGGCAAGAGAAGCACCCGAAAGTATTTGAACTCCAGCATCAGTTAAGAATCCGAAGCTGTAGTTATCTGCCTCAATCGTACCACTAATTGTTAATCCAATTCGATCACCACCAGAAGCTCTGGTGAAGGTTGCTAAGTTACCAGGAGTCCCATCAAGTGTCAGAGTTCCTAACACCTGAAGGATCGCCGATTCAGTCAGGTTATTGCTATTATCTCCATCATCGTCGTCAGTACTAAAGCTTAAGATTGCACCTTCATCTACAATCAGTGTAGCATCTGCACCAATTACTGAAGTTTCTGGAATTGGATCCCCAGCATCGTTATTTCCTAGTTGCAACTCATTACCATTGAGGTCTAGAATCCCTCTTGTCAGTGTCAATGCCGTTTCAGTAACCCCTCTCAAAGAGCCTTGCCCCTCCACGGTGAGATTACCGTCAAGGGTGTAGGTCCTGGTAAACGTATTTCCAACAGCGTCAAATATCAAGTTGGCAAACTGATCGTCGTTGGTTGTAATTGTTCTTGCATCATCCGAAGCATTGTTGTTATTGAAGAACGTAACAGTTCCCTCTTGTTCGTCAAAAGAGGTTCCTTGATTATCCCATGCTCCGCGGACTTCGATATTAAAGTCTGAGGTTGAAACATCAAGCTCAGTAATGGTAGATTGTAGTGTGATATCATTCACTAATAGACTACCCTGAAGCAATTTCTGACCGGTACCACCAAATGAGACATTTGGAATGTTGGTGATCTGGGTTGGGTTATTGGTTGCATCAATATTTGGAATTCGCTGTTGACCACCAGTAGCTCGGTCAAATATCAAAGTCGATTCAGCCCCGGCAGCTCCGAACTCAAATGCTCCACTTGTATTAAGTATGATGTCGTCAGAAGCAATATTGCTGGTTGTAGAACCAAAGTTTAAGGTACTGCCGTCACCAATGGTGATGTCACCATTTTCAACGTCGAGTCCATTGGTATTTAAGGTTACTGAGCTACTATTTGTAAGTTCTAATGCGGCTAAACTGCTAGTCCCGAAGTTTACGCTAATGACTCCACCATCGAACGTGAATGGATCTCCAGCATCTGTGGTAATCAGTGTGCCATTATTAGTTAAGGTAGTTCCACGGAACCGCAATCGATCCGGGGTGGTAACAGTCACGTCACTATTGATGACCAAAGTATTTAGCACTTCAAACTCATCTGCACCGTTTGGATTTACCGTCTTAGTACCCGAACCTCCAAACACTACATTGGAAAAAATTAGATTATCAGTCGCTCCATCATTGTCGACAATGTTCTGATCAGCACCTGCAAACGTGATGGTGGAAGCTGCTGAAGGTGTATAATCCTGAATGTCTACAAAATCACCATTCAGCGTAAGGTCGAAATTATTATCAACCAACACCCCATCTGAGTTCATATCGAAATTACCTTCCACCGTAATATTCCCGGCCAAATTCATGTTGAAATTGGAATTCAATGACAGATTACCGTAAGTAGTCGACAGGATGGATTGATCAGCTGTCGTATTGTTCAACGTAGTAGTACTCGTTGCTGCAACTGTGTAAGTGGCAAAATTTGTTGGTAACGAGTTGTTGGAATTATTTGTATACGTTGCATTATCTGCCAATGTGAAGATGTCTCCACCATCATTGGTAACGTCAAAAGTATTCTGATCAAAATCCACTCCCGAATTAATGGTGAAATTACCGTTTACAGTGAGGGAACCCTGCAAGTCCTTTCGCCCTCCCGAGAACGTCATATTTTCAAATGTGTTGCCAGCAAGATCTGCATCAATGTCCCACTCGTTACTTCCCGTGTGAGCCAACGTGCCACCACCCGTAAAGGTGACAACATCAGATGCACCGACACTGAAGTGATTGGTCCCAGCAGCGTTGTTACCAGTTAATGTTAAGGTATTGGATCCAACCTCAAAGGTCACATTACCTTGACCAAGAGTCAGGGTTCCATTGACTGTAATGTCGCCCAATAGCGTCCTGGTTACATTATCTCCACCATTATCTGACCTTAGTTCGAGGTCATTGTATTCAATACCTCCCAAAACATTCTGAGGGTTGTCATTATAAAAATATCTTACAAGACCTCCCGTTAACGAATATGTTCCGAAACCGCTTGGGAAGTTATCGGTATCTTCAGCGTCCAGGATACCCCCTGACATCAAAAGCGTACCCCCAGAACCTGTGATAGTATTTCCGAGCGTAATATTTACAGTCGATTCAGCAATGGTGAAGTCCCCTGCAACGGTCAATCCATCATTTACATTTCTAGCGCCGGTTCCCTGGAAAGTCAGGTTGTTGAACCCGGTACCAGTTCCTGCATCAATGTTTTGCGTTCCTTCTCCATTGAAGATCACGGTCCCATCATTCGCTGCAAAACCAGTGGGGCCAACATCATTGTTCCAGTCACCTCCTACGAAGATAGTAACCGCAGATCCCGGAGCAGAAACAACATCGCCGTCAATTTCAAACTCACCGCCCACCGAAATATTTCCAGTAATATTCATCGTTCCCGTACCTCTAAAATCGGCATTAAAGAGGGTTCCTCCCGAAATGTCTTGCGAGGTAGAGCTGATGAAATCGACCGTTCCGACACCAGGATTGAATGTACCCCCAGCTACAGTCCAGTCTCCTGCAATATTGAAGGTAAAGCCACTAGAACCGTCAAATGTTCCTCCTGTCAGCGTGAAGTCGTCAGTCACAGTCAAGGCTGAACCCAATGTATATACGGCATCAGCACCACCATTAATGTTCAATTGCACAAAATCACTTGCACTATTGATTGAGTGAGACCCAGAGGCTCCGTCAAATGAAATTTTGCCGTTGTTTTGAGTAAATGTTCCATCATTAGCGAAAGAACCAGCAATTTTTAGTGAATCAGTCGTTTGGGTAAGTGTCAATGAAGACCCTCCGAACACCGTCACGTTCCCATCAATGTTCAGCTCACCGGTATTGATAGTTAGTCCTCCACTGCTAATGGTTAAGCGTCCAATGTTGAAATCATCAGAGCCGTCAATCTGAGGATCGTTAGTGCTGGATTGAATATATACAATGTCTGCTGCCTCATCTGGGTAACCATTACCGTTTACGTCTCCGCCAGTGACCGTCCAGTTTGCAGCATCATCCCAGTTCGAGTTGGCAGCAGAAGCACTCCAGGTAAAGCCTGGATCATTGGTCCACAATACATAACCGTCTGCGGCTCCGCCATCAGGATCATCATTTTCATTAGCCTCACCAGACAGCGTACCACCAGCAATTACAAATTCAATAGTTCCGCTTGTTGGTACATTAGATCCATCATTATTGATATTGGTATTCACATTAAAGGTTGGGCCAGCATTGAACGCTACGCCGGGTGCCGAGATAGTTCCGATTGCAACTCCTGTCTGGATGGTCAAATAAGCTGTAGATCCAGCTACACCATTCGTGAATGTTCCATTACTAAAGTCGGTGATGGTTCCACCTGTTATATTCAGCCCATTGACCGCGGTTTGGGCAACGGTGTAGTTCGTTGCGGTAAAGTCTCCGCCTGATTGCTCAAACGTAAAGCCTGCTGTTGTGAGTGACGTAAGTACTGCAGGCGACTCTGAAGTACCCACAAGATTAAGTTGCCCACCCGTCTTGCTAAACGAAGTAGTACTTCCTAGATCTTGACCATCCAATACCAGCGATGACCCGCCATCAATTTCTAAAGTTCCATCTTGCATGACCATCCCTCCACGGTTAATTACCATGATCTGGCCATTTAAGTCAAGCGTACTTCCAGCTGCATTTAGGGTGAAATTATCATCCGCATCGTCTTGTGTTTCAAAGGTATTGGTAAGCTGATAAGTATCACCTTCATTGTTTACGATCTCAAAGTTCCTGACAATATTACCTCCCAGATTAATGGAATGTGTTTCAGGAGTCGTACTGTTGTTAATTAAGCTTATCGTGTTTGTGAAGGTGCCAGTACTAGCATCATCGTAAGTGATTGTACCACCCGAGAAGTTAAGATCTCCACCCACTTCGACTACCGCGTTGGCTACATTGCCACCTGCGTCTTCGTTAAAATCAAAGATCCCGGATTCCACTGTAAAGTCATTGAGAATTGTCAGGACGCCACCTTGAATTTCATCGTCTTCGTAACGAACAATCTGGCCATCTCCATTATTTACTGTCAGATTGTAAAAAGCTTTAGCAGTTGATGGATCTTCATCATCCGCGCCGTCTGCAGTATCATCGTCCGTTCTAATTTGAGAGAAGTTTCCAATAAAGGTAACCGTACCTGTTCCTGGGGTGAATGTACCGTACCCATTCCAATCGCTTTCCAACTGAATATTGAAGTTATTGGCATTTAAGGTTGATAAGTCATTGATAGTCAGGTTAGCTTCCATCGCAATGTTTCCTGCTAAATCAACTGTCGTTGCAGTGACCCCATCACCTACCACGAAATTGTTGAAGTTGGAAGAACTTACGGTGGTTGCACCGCCAGCATTGTCTTTTAGAAAGTTTACTGTTCCAGTGCTTAGGAAGTTTCCATTGACTGTCCAGTTATCACCACTGAAATTCAAGATCTCTCCATTGCCATTTACAGTGGTTCCTGTGGATACGATAAAATCTCCAGAAATATTGAAGGTCTGATCGAACATATCTTTCTCACCCACACCCTCAAACTCCAATGTGGGATAGCTCGCTGCCACCTCATTATCAAAATTTTGGGCAATGGTTCCGTCCATGATGATCGAAGACTGCGATGCATCGGAAAATTCGACCACCGCAGAAGGACCATCAATCGTGATGTCTCCTCCCACCCGGATATCCTGGTGGTTTGTGTTACTACTGCCGTCTAAGTCAATGGTGGAACCGGTCTGTAATAAGAAGTCATCATTTGCACGGATGAAATCATCAGTAGCACCCGCAAGTTGTAAGGTGGTATTATTTGTTACATCGAGGTCATCAAAATAAGAGCTACTTTGGGTCGAGATTGTCTGCGTTGCACCACTCGAGAAAGTAGTAGTTGCGGCATTTTGCTGGAAAATAGTACCTACTGCCTCTGACCAGTTTCCGCCAGTCATATTTATGTTACTGGATGAAGTTACAGTGACCCCGGAGGTAACAAGAGATAAATCTCCATTTAGATTGAGGACACCTTGTACGGTTTTGGTACCGGAACCCCCAAACGTGATGTTATCAAAGTTTGAAGCAGAAATAACCTGATCGGCACCAACGAAACTCACCGTTTGATTACTTATTGCCACTAATTCATTTACTGCTGTATAAGCAGTTCCGAGAGACCAGTTTCCACTGACTGAAATTACATAGTTGAAAATGGGTGCAAATGGACCTGATTGATCCATGAAAAACGTAAATCCACCACCAGCACGTGTCACATCTCCGAGAATTGTAAGGGAAGTGGAACCTGTCGGAACGTACTTATCTCCATTCCCATTAAACTCGATACTTCCATAAGAACCTGTAATCGCGGGAATATTCTGATCATTGGGGCTATCGAAGCGCACAATGCTATTCACATCAAATGTCGCATTATCATTTGC
>CAZQDI010000175.1:0-8625 GCA_964591785.1 uncultured Roseivirgaceae bacterium | reverse complement strand
TTTCTTGTCAGGGGCAGCTATCACACTGATGCAGGAAATTACTGATGGAGTTTTCCACAATTTCTTTTTTTACCATATCCCTCCTCTATTTTTGGCCACCATTTCAGTAAAAAGCCTAGATGAAGCACGAACAAAGAATCTCAGATGAGTTAGGCATCAATTCCAATCAGGTATTGGCTACCGTAAGATTATTAGACGAAGGGGCTACAGTTCCTTTTATATCGAGATATCGAAAAGAAGTCACTGGCAGTTTAGATGACCTTCAGGTCGCAGCGATTCGGGATCGAATTCATCAATTACGCGAACTAGACGCACGCCGCGAGGCCATACTCAAGTCCATTTCGGAACAGGAAAAACTGACTCCTGAACTTGAAAAGAAAATTAGGGAAGCCCCTACTATGACCACTTTGGAAGACCTTTACCTTCCCTACAAACCAAAGCGGAAAACCAAAGCTTCCATGGCGCGGGAAAAGGGACTGGAACCTCTTGCAATGAAACTGATAGCTCAGCAATCGTTTGATGTGCAAGGTGAAGCTTCTCTATTTATTGATAAGGAAAAAGGGGTAGAAGATGAGGAACAGGCACTTCAAGGTGCAAGAGACATCATTGCCGAGCATATCAATGAAGATGCAGAAACCAGGCAGAAGATTAGAAAGCTCTTTCTTAATAAGGGCACCATTTCGTCAAAAGTGCTAAAGAGTAAAGAAAAAGAGGTTGATGCACAGAAATATAAAGACTATTTCGAATGGGAGGAACCCATTGCAAAAATCCCGTCTCATCGATTGCTAGCAATCAGGCGAGGTGAAAAGGAAGGTGTTCTCACCATGAATATACAGCCATTGGAAGACGACGCATTGCAAATCATTGAATCAACATTTATCAAAGCAAGTAATGAGGCAGGCACCCAGGTAGCCATTGCAGCCAAAGATTCCTACAAGCGATTAATGAGTGTAAGTATTGAAACAGAAGTCCGTTTAGAAAGCAAGAAAAGAGCTGACCAGGAAGCGATTGCAGTATTTGCAGAAAACCTGAAGCAGTTATTAATGGCAGCGCCGTTGGGCCAAAGATCCGTCATGGCCATTGATCCTGGCTTCAGAACAGGCTGTAAGGTCGTATGCCTGGATAAACAGGGCAAATTGCTGGAATTCACTGCTATTTATCCAAACGAGCCACAAAAAGACACCCTACGTGCCGGTGAGACCATCAAACATTTAGTGGAGAAGCACTCCATTGAAGCGATTGCAATCGGAAATGGTACTGCAAGTAGAGAAACAGACTCCTTTGTAAAAAAATTGGATTTACCCTCCAACCTGGTAGTTGCAATGGTCAATGAGAGCGGAGCCTCCATTTACTCGGCGTCTGAGGCTGCCAGAGATGAGTTCCCAAATGAGGATGTCACCGTAAGAGGCTCAGTATCCATTGGAAGAAGGATGATGGATCCTTTGGCAGAGTTGGTGAAGATTGACGCTAAGTCCATTGGAGTAGGTCAATACCAACATGATGTAGATCAACAATCGTTAAAAAAATCACTGGATGATGTTGTAATGGCCTGTGTAAATAATGTAGGTGTTGAATTGAACACAGCAAGTAAACAGCTATTGACTTATGTTTCCGGTCTCGGACCCAGCATCGCCGAAAACATCGTGAATTACCGCAACGAAAATGGACCTTTCAAATCAAGAGAAGCATTAAGGCAGGTTCCCAGACTGGGTGACAAGGCGTTCGAACAAGCTGCCGGTTTCCTCCGAATTCAAAATGCGGCAAATCCATTAGACAAGAGCGCTGTCCATCCTGAACGGTATGCCACTGTAGAACAAATGGCGAAGGATAGTCAATCGTCTATTAGTGAATTGATGTCAAGCGAAACACATCGAAAAGGCATAAGGCTTGAAAAATACGTTTCAGAGGACATCGGTTTACCTACGCTTCGGGACATCATGGAAGAACTTGATAAACCAGGTCGAGATCCAAGAGCCCAGTTTGAAGCTGTGCAATTTCTGGAAGGGGTCAATGAAATTACCGACCTAAAAACTGGAATGAAGCTACCTGGAGTTGTGACAAATATTACCAAGTTCGGCGCATTCGTAGACGTAGGGGTGCACCAAGATGGTTTGGTACATATCAGCCACCTGTCCAACTCTTTTGTCTCGGACCCTAGCCAAATAGTCAAATTAGGTCAAAAAGTACAGGTGACGGTTTTGGAAGTGGATATCCCCCGTAAGCGAGTTTCCCTCTCAATGAAAGGGGATGAGTCTCAGCTAAAGCACAGTGATCGAAGAAAAAAAAGGATCAACAAAGAGAACTCAGGACGTACAAATAGGCCAAACACTGCCGGTGGTAAAGCACCTACTCCCGACGGTGACCTACAAGCAAAGCTTTCGATGCTAAAGGGAAAATGGGGAAAGTAGTGGAAAGTCCGTCGAGTGCAGGGACACTTGAGTGAAAGATAGCTGCACTGGTAGTTCACCATTAAATCATACCCATTGATAGTTGAATAAGTAGGCGAACCCTAGACGATCTTAATCTAGGTTAATGCACATTGATCTTCTTCTACTGAAATTTAGGTCGTAAACGACCTGATCAACTTTTTTTTCATCAAATCAAGCTCAATATGTATAAGACTTTTTTTAAGATCGCCTCCATTCTCTGGATCATCTGGGGTGCTGTGCACATCTTAGCCGGCGTCATGACCGACTCATTTATCCTCTCAGGTGACATTCAGGGTGCCGTTGCTGGTATTGCAGACAAAGTTGATCCAAACATACTTTCGGCCAATTACCCACCGGCCTCTGGTGCGGTGATCGGGCAGCATGGTTTCAATCTGTTGTGGATAGGCATCGTGACGCTTGTCAGTGCCTTTTTCATCTGGAACGGAAATAAGAATGCCATTTTCCTAGCCGCAATTTGTGGTGGGTTGGCTGATCTAGGATACTTCTTATTCATGGATCTTGGAGGGTATGTAAACTTCGTTCCCGGCACCGTAATGACGCTCGTTTCCAGTGCGGCAATTATTTTGAGTTTTGTTGCTCATTTCAAATCCAAAGGAGAAAAAAACGTGTGACGAGTCAAAATTTTCGGCTAATTCACCCTGAATAACTAAATATTTAGTTAAAACATTTGCATTTTAAAACTAAGAGTTTAGTTTTGAAACTAAATACTTAGTTATGAAGCAGCTGACTCAAGCAGAAGAAGAGATCATGCAGATCCTTTGGCGCCTTCAAGAAGCGTTTGTTAAAGATATTGTTGAAGAATTTGACGACCCTAAACCGGCGTACAACACGGTCTCTACCTTAATACGGATTCTCGAAAAGAAGGGCTTCGTAGGATACAAAGCCTTCGGGAAGTCTCATCAGTATCATCCGTTGATTGAAAAGGAGGAATACAGCAGAAAATACCTGAACCGATTTGTAGACAAGTACTTCAAGGGTTCTTACAAAGAATTAGTCTCTTTTTTCACCAAACAAGAGGAGCTAAGTGTTGCAGAATTGGAACGGTTGCTTGAGGAATTAAAAGACAGAAAATCATGATTTACCTTATTGAATTTGCCATCTTGCATTTGCTTTTTTATGTGGTTTATAAGGCATTACTTTCAAGAGAAACGCAGTTAAATTTTTTGCGGCGCTTCCTCTTGACCTCGACGCTGATAAGTCTGGTAGTCCCGGCCCTGAATATACCAAGTTCATCATCTATCCCAACCATCAACACGGAGTCATTCGTGCTCCCTGCCGTCAACTTGCTGCGACCCGTAAGTGAAAGCCCATCCTCGAATTGGGTAGGGATCATTCTTGCCATCGCCGGCACGATCGTCTTGTGCAAGCTCCTCTTAAATTTATTGCAACTTCGTTCCTACTACAGAAAAAGCAATCACGCACACATCGAAGACATCCCTGTACTCGAGGTAAAAGGACTCAACAACAGTTTCACTTTTTTCAAATGGATATTCATTGATACCCACTTCTTTCACAACCCGAAGGATATCGTGCGTCATGAACTGGGGCATGCCAAAAAGCTTCATTCCGTGGACCTGATTTTTTTCTACCTGCTCTCCATTTTGTTTTGGTGGGTTCCGTCCATCTGGTTGATGCTCAAAGAACTTAAAAAAGTACATGAATTCGAGGCAGACCAATATGCGATAAGCCTATCGGGCGAAGCCTATGTAAAGACCCTGGTGCACAGCACCTTGAAGGCTCATGGGGTGGACCTGGCCAGTTCATTCGATGATGCCACCATTTTTAACCGTTTAAACTTTATCAAAAAAATGAAAAAGAAGATGAATCCTTTAAAGATTGCAAGTATATCCTGCATTCTGGCCATTTCAGCCATCATGTTTGCTTGCGAAGAAAAACTAGAATCCGAGATCAAACGGATCGCTGACGAGAGCAACCAGCAGACCAGCTATCCGGAGGAAGTTGAAGTCGCGTTAGCAAAGTTGAGAGCAGAGAATCCGGACGAAGTGTATGCCGTCGTTGAGACCAAAATCGAAAATGAGGAAACGATTAAGAAATTGCAAAACTATGACCCGGATCAAATCGAACATCTTTACATCACCAAAAATGAAGGTGAGGAATCAATCGTAATGATTGTCAACCAAAACTCAAGTCTATTTGAGCAAACAATCGATGTTCAACGTTCCACTGAGGACGGCAATGTTTTTACTGTAACGGAGGACGTAGCTTCTTTTCCTGACGGACTTAGCGGGTGGGGCGCCTTCCTTGCAGCTAACATGCAATATCCTGCTCAAGCAAGAAGATTAGGTGTTGAAGGAAGAGTAACGGTAGAATTCATCGTTCAGGAAGACGGATCCTTAACAGATATTAAGGTACTGAATGGAATTGGTGCAGGATGCGATGCTGAAGCAGTTCGCATCATGAAAGCGTCACCAGACTGGATTGCTGGGAAAGTCGATGGCAAAAAGGTCAAGCAACGAATGGTGCAGTCAATAAATTTCAAACTGCCCTAACCTATTTGAGACCCTCTGCGCTTTACGTAGAGGGTTTCTTTTAGCGACGTCTCCTTCTCCCCTTATTTTTATCGACCTTCCTTCGTGAGTTTCTTTCGGACCTCTTCTTTTTCTTGCTCTTGACATCCTGATCGGTCCGATCATCATCTCGATTCATTCGAATGGCTCTGCCATTAAAACTGACCTCACTAAAGCGGTTTGCCACACCTTTGTCATATCGTTTATCCAACTCAAAGTAGGAATGGTTTTGCTTAAGCGTTATTGTTCCTATAAATTTTTTATTAATCTGACCTATGTCGGCTACGAATGACAGCACATCACCTTTACTCATCCCATCGATGCTTCCCAGGTTGATAAAATATCGGTTGAAGCTAGATTTATCTCTACGTTCAGGTGACCCTCCGGTAGACTCATTAAGATCTTGCTCTTCCCCATCCAAAACCAATTGGCTCAATTGAGATGCAATGATCTTCTTAAGGATGTGCTCTTTAGAGTAATCCGCAAAATTCTCTTTAATTAGTTCGTACAACTTCTCGCTTTTAGGGTCAATAGGTGCATTGACAATGGAGGCGGCCCAATTGTGTAACCTTCCCTTTTCTATGGCAGCGATGTTTGGTACTTCAATCTGCTTAAACTTCACATTAAGCTTACGTTCCAACGCTTGAATTTTCCGACCTTCTCTGGGATTAATGAAAGCAAGCGATACTCCTTTTTTGCCAGCTCTGCCAGTACGACCGCTTCTATGTGTGTAGCTTTCCAGTAAATCAGGTAGGGTATGGTGAATTACGTGAGTCAGATCATTCACATCAATTCCTCGCGCCGCTACATCTGTAGCAATAAGAAGCTGCATTGATCTGGCTTTGAATCGTTTCATGGCAGCATCACGCTGCTGCTGGGAGAGTTCGCCATGAAGGGGCTCTGAACTATAGCCTAGTTCATTGAGCTGGTCGGCAATTTCCTGCGTCTCTCTTCGAGTTCTACAAAACATGACACCCTTCATGTCAGGCTGTAAATCCAAAAATCTACGCAAAGCTGCGACTTTATTGGCGGATTTAGTGATTACATACTGGTGGGCGATGTCCTTATTGCTCTTTTCTTCCTGGTTGATAGTTACCTCTCTGGGCTCTACCATGTACTTACTAATAATCTTCTTGATCTCAGGCGGCATTGTAGCCGAGAAAAGCCAGGTGGATCTCGTCTCAGGTGTGTAAGACAGGATCTCGTCGATCGCTTCTTTGAACCCCATATTGAGCATCTCATCGGCCTCATCAAGCACCACATGGGTAATGTTATTTAACTTGATTGCTTTCCGCTTTATTAGATCGAGTAATCGCCCGGGAGTTGCTACCACAATTTGGGTGGGCTTCCTCAAGGCTTTAATCTGATTAGTAATGGCAGCACCGCCATAAACCACTTCAATATTTAGCCCCTTGTTTTGAGCAGCAAAGTCTACCAGCTGAGCTGCAATTTGTTGGCCAAGTTCCCTTGTTGGGGCCATAATCAGAGCTTGGGTACTTGGGTCACTCTCATCTATCAACTCAATAAGTGGTAGGCCAAATGCAGCGGTTTTACCTGTCCCGGTTTGTGCCAATCCTATAAAGTCAGTGGGATCAAAATCAATAAGCTGCGGGATTGCCTGCTCTTGGACAAGTGTCGGTTGGTTGAACCCAAGATCTTCCAGGGCCTTCAATGTGTTGGGAGATAGCCCAAGATCTTTAAATGTCTTCAAAACGAATTGTTAAAATGGAGCGCGAAGGTACACCTATTTACCAATAGCCAATGCCATTCATCATAAATAATGAGTTAATCATATCGCCTCCACCATTTATCAAGTTTGGGCCCATCGCTAATAGCTACTACCTGTCCTACCACCGGAGTAAACAAACTAATATTTTCCTCTTCGGCTTTTGCTGCAAGTCGTTCTACAGATTCTTTCCATGGATGAAGGCTTAAATCAAATTTACCCCAGTGAATCGGCAAGAGCAGTTGACCTTTCAGATCGAGATGCGCCTGAGCAGTCTCTTCCGGAAACATATGAATCTCACTCCAACTCTCATTGTACGCACCACATTCCATAAAGGTCAAATCGAAGGGTCCGTATTTATCTCCAATGTCTTTAAAACCAGGGAAGTAGCCACTATCTCCACTAAAATAAAGGCGTTTGGTCTGGGACATGATCACCCATGATCCCCACAGCGTGTGGAATCGATCACGAAGCGCTCTTCCCGAAAAATGACGGGTTGGAGTAAATGCAAGTGTCAAATCTCCATGTCTGATCTCATCCCACCAGTTGAGTTCTGTAATCTGATCCTTAGACACCCCCCATCGTTCAAAGTGGGCACCGACTCCCAAGGGAAGATAAAACCTGGCGACTCGGTCTTTGAGCAATCTGATCGTGGGGTAATCCAGGTGGTCATAGTGATCGTGGGACAAAATGACTGCATCAATCCTGGGGAGGTCTTCCACAGTCAAATGTCTGTCATAG
Source organism: uncultured Roseivirgaceae bacterium (assembly GCA_964591785.1). GTDB lineage: Bacteria > Bacteroidota > Bacteroidia > Cytophagales > Cyclobacteriaceae > Ekhidna. The sequence goes on along the minus strand of CAZQDI010000175.1, from coordinate 1,180 downwards.
TCAAACCTCTTCGGTCCCATGAACCTGAACATGGAGGCTCTTTTTCCTGCAATAACCGGATCTGCAAGGATGGTCACTCCTTCTATTTTCATCAGAATGGTGGAATGCCCAAACCACACAAATGCCAAACTATCATCTGGAATACTTTCAAAATCCGTCCTACTAAAATCTCTCACCTCAATGGACTCGATCGGATTCTTCGTACTCTTGTCCTCCAAAAAGTAGTGCCTCAACAATTTGCCAATTGTCCCTTTCGGCATCTCCATTTTCGTCTCAATGGTATTAATGAATACTGGATAATCGTAGTTAGCTTGTTGCTTCATGCGCTCAAGCCTGTCACCAGAAGGGCTTGCACCAATCTGAGGTGCCACATAGAAGAAAATCACAACTGCAATTACAATTGTCAGTATTATTGCTAGTAAACCGATCATTATTCTCTTTATCATTTCGTCTACAATTCAATTTGGATGTCAGGTGATGAAATTTTTAATCATTCACGAAAACCTTTTGCAATTTACATACGTTTTGTAAATTTGTAAGTGATTACTCACTTTTATGACAGAGAAACAGGAAAAAATAGTAAATGCAGCTCTAAGACTTTTCGCCGAAGAAGGGTACAAAAGCACGTCTACTAGTAAAGTAGCTAAGGAAGCAGGTGTTTCCGAAGGTCTGATTTTCCGACATTTTGGCAATAAGGAGGGATTATTGGAAGCCATCATGAAACTTGGCGAGGAACAAGCAAACGCCATGCTTTCAGGTATTGTCTCAGAAAGCGATCCAAAGGAATTGATCAGAAAATACCTGGATTTAAGTTTGAAAATTAGTACAGATAAAGAGTCCATTGATTTTTGGAAATTGCAGTTTAAGATAAAATGGGAATTAGAAATTTATGGGGAGCATAAACTGCAGGCACTGCAGGGGGCACTGGTGGAAGCATTCAGAAAAATGCGGTATAACCACCCTGTCGAAGAAGCAAATCTGCTCTTGACTCTCATGGACGGCATAGCCACCCGTTTTATGTTGCAATCTAACTATGACATCGGAAGCACAATTGAATTCTTGAAGAGCAAATACAAATTGTAAAAAAATTTTTATGTGAAATAAGTGATTACTTACTCATTAACTAGTAATAAAATGAAAAAGAAAGTAGTATTAGTAACAGGAGCTTCTGCTGGTATCG
>CAZQDI010000174.1:0-8735 GCA_964591785.1 uncultured Roseivirgaceae bacterium | reverse complement strand
GAAGAGTATATATTTGATGTTCAACTCCTAAAAAAGGAAAAAATGGAACCGAAAAAAAATCCTAAAATTGATTTAGCTCGGAAGACGGGGATGTTCCTAAACATCGGGATGGCGGCAAGTTTATTGATCGTCATTGTCGCGTTCGAGTGGAGATCATATGACGATTCGGCCATCATGGACCTTGGTAACGTCGATGATGACTTTGAAGACATTCTAGAAATCCCTCCAACCGAACAACCACCGCCACCCCCACCTAAGGTGCAGGTTCCTGAAATTATTGAGGTTCCGGATGAAGAAGAAATCGAGGAAGAGATTGAGGTGGAGCTCGACGTAGAAGTGACAGAAGAGACAGTGGTTGAGGAAATTGTATTCGAAGAAGCTCCTGAAGAGGAAAACGTAGACGAAATTTTCACGATTGTGGAAGAATCTGCAAGTTTTCCTGGTGGCTTATCAGCCTGGGCAAAATTTCTGAAAAAAGAATTGAAATACCCGAGACAAGCACAACGTATGGGTATTGAAGGTAGAGTTTTCATTCAGTTCATTGTGGAGAGAGATGGCTCGCTTACAGACATCAAAGTGGTGAAAGGAATTGGTGCTGGGTGTGACGAAGAGGCGGTGAGAGTACTCAAAAATTCTCCGAAGTGGAAGCCAGGTAAGCAGAGAGGAAAGCCCGTTCGTCAGAAATATATTCAGAATATCATGTTCAAGTTTGCTAATTAAAAGAAGAACATAAACTTGCGAAGAGCCTCAACCCCTGGTTGAGGCTTTTTTTATTTGTTTGCCTACCAGCCTTCCGCAATAGAGGCCTCTTTTCTCGCTTCAACTTCAAGGCTAAAAGCGTCATACTCTTCAGCAGATAGTAACTCCTGAAGGTCAGCCATTGATTGGTCTGCATAAGAAAGCAGATTCAAATCAATGGCAGTCAGTATATAACTCTTTTGTAATAACGGTGAGTGAGGGTTTATCTCAATGGCCTCAACAAGTAGTTCATAGCCATTTGAGGTACTATCACGTGTTACCAGTTCTTCTACCGTTGCCAAAACCAACTCCTCGTTGAATGCATTAGCACCAGCTAATGATTTCAGTTCAGGGATTTCAAAAGCAGTTAATTCAGGAACCTCAAACTTTTGCTCCTCCGGCTGAAAGGCCTCAATTTGGGCCAGCAGGTCATTAGCCAAATTAGTAAGCTCCGGAGACTTGTCCAGGATTCTAATCAGCTCGTTGGCAATGAGCTCATGCTTGCCAAGAGCAGCATAGGCCTCGAGCCTATTTACTCGAGCGGCTTCGTATCCGGCTTTTATAGCTTTTGTGAAAAACTCTTCGGCCAGAAGGTAGGCACCCTGATCAAGCGATAGCTTTCCAAGTGCATCAAAATACGCTCCTTTATATACTTCATTCGTATTCGCTTGCAACTCATCAAATAATCTAAATGCTTTATTTACCTCACCTTTTTTATACAAATGAAGGGCTAATGCCTGAGCCAGCTGATGGTACGTCGTACTACTAAGTGTTTCTTGCATCTCTTTTCGCACGTACTGTTCAATTGAATCATGATCAAAGGCGTAGGTACTGTTGATCAAATAAGCAAGACGATGTAAGGGTGCTGCATTCGGAAGTTGATCAAATTGGAAACTGAGATTTTCATTTTGAATTGAGCTTATTATGTTGGATTTTACCCCGTAATTGCCTTGGTTGTACTCCATGTTTAGATTGGTAGAGTCAACGGCACCAATTTTTCCCAATGCATGCCATTTGTTGAGAAGAGGAGCTTCGTTCCAGGCATTAGAAGCCTCCAAATCTTGGAAGTAGTCTAAAGCCTTCGTCGGTTCCCCAGAGTCGAGAAAGATCACACCAAGATTATTCTTCATTTCTGGGCTGTCCTCTCTTCTCAAGGACTCTTCATAGACAGCTTTCACTTTATTAGGATTTTCATTGACTTCCAGGTTGCCGTAGTTGACCCAGGCGAAAGAGGAGGGAAATCTTTGAGTGGCATTGAAAAAGTTGGTTTTAGCACGAAAATCCTTTCCTTTTTCCCATTCATTCCAGGCTAACTTGTAATTAGGGTAATGTGCATTAAACCCAAGGAACTCTGAATTAATGAGATACTCATTTCCTAACAGTTCATCTCCTTGATTGTAGGTCTTATCACTTAGGTAAGCATAGTATCCCGAGCGAAGTAGATTATACGCTTCTTGACCAGATAGAAAAAAGAAGGCAGCAACTACCACTAATCCTCCAAGTCTTGCCGAGGCATAGGGAAAATTGCGTTCACGATAGGCAATCTTGAAAACCTCAAACCCTTTGATAAGCGGGTCAAGGAAATTGGAAAGGATGTATAATAAAAACAGCACACCAAAGCCAAGATGTGCGTAAAGAATAAAATAGTGAAAAGACTGATGGACCATCTCCACTCCGCGGACCATGGAAAGGCTAAGAAAAAAAAAGGTAATTATTCCCAGCGTTGAAAGCACCACACGAAGCATCCCCTGTGGGATTAAATTTGAGAAGGCCTGTTCTTTGTATCTAATGCTCCAGATTGCAACCAAGGAGGAAATTGCTAGAAGGATAAATGGATCAAAGAAGAAAAAAGAATTCTGATAGATCCCCGATTTATTGAGGTAATATAAGGTGAGATTACTTAGGTAGATCAGACTGATGAAGATGAAATGGAGGTGATTGCTTTTGCCACCTTTGGTTGAAGTCACTGCGTATAAAAAAAGAAATACCAACTCCTCAGCAACAAGAAAAATGTAAAGTAGCGCAATGATTGAAAAACCGAAGATCGAGTGCGCAATAAAATGATCAGTGAAGAGTTTTGGATCACCTACTCCCAGAACTAACACGGCACTAATCACAATTAATACTGACAGTCGCAAAATCAATGATGTACTCTTATTGTACTCGTGGAAATAAACGAGCGGAACAAGAAACATGACAAAGGGGACTAGCATGACCAATTTTGAATCTATTCCAAATAACCCGACTTCAAATAGATTCAGGCGATTTATAAACAAAGCGAATCCGGCCATCACACCAAAAAAAGTATACCTGTTGAACGTGGTTGCCAGTGAAAGCAATAAACATAGCCCTCCCCACATTAGGCCAATTAGTATCTGATCGATAATCAAATTGCGTCGAATCTCACTTCCAGAATAGCGCTCCTTAAGTAGGTACATTTTACCCATAATTTGGTGTTCCATCAATCCCTTATCAGATTTCCACGCAGGAAAATCTATGACCTCTGCCGTGGTGGTCACATTCCAGGAGATGGCACTTTGGTACCCATTGGAATAGTTCCATAACATGATTATTAGGCTAGTTACGGACAAAGTGACGATTATTTTTTTAACTGAAGTGTTCAAATTTTAAGGGCTTAGATGGGTGTTCTGTAAGTGTTTAACTACAATCCGTGGGTTTCATTATCCAAGGTGGTCTGAATCACACGAAAAACTTCATGCTTGAGTTGTTTTGCTGCATCTTCTGAGTTTGACTTGGGATATACTGGTTCATGATAAATGATTCTGCAGGGAAGTCTTCTCATCCTTAGAATTTCATCATCTGGCAATATCCTATAATTGTCAAGAAAAGTGATCGGGATGATTGGGGTTTGTGTTTCGACCGCGAGCCTGAATGCACCATCTTTAAAGGACTCCAACTTAGGAAATTCATTTAGTACAATTCCACCCTCAGGGAAGAACCCCATGTTATAGCCCTTACTCATCTCATTTCTGGCCTTGACCAAACTGCTGGCTCTACTCTTATAATTGCCTCTATTTACCGTCACATGGATTCGGTTATACATAATTCCAAAAAGCGGAATTTTAGAAAGTTGACTTTTGCCAACAAACTTGAAAGGCCTTGGAAAAAGCCCTAGTGCAGGAATGTCTAGGTAGGAAAAGTGGTTAGCACAGAGAATATACTGTTGATGACGACGCGGTTTAAATTGCCAGGTCGCTTTGATTGGAATAAAGGCAAGTCTGAAAAATCCAACAGCCCATAGATGGTTCATCCACAAAGCCAATTGGTGAAGACGTGGAAGCAGTGCACATAGGGTAAGCGGTAGAATAAATAGTACAAAGAAGATAGCCATCGCTGCGATGACCCAGCAAGAATAAAGTTTTCTCAAAAACATCTTCCGGAACTTATGCTTAAGCGCCACTAAAATAGGTCGATTTTCCTGCTACTTGAAAAATACCTGACCTCTTGTAATAAATTGATAGCTTCGTGAACTAATGATCACAAAAAGAGAATAAAGTGAGCTTATTAAAAATTGAAAACATCAGTAAGTCTTACAGCGAGCACCAAGCACTAAAAGATGTAAGTATGGAGATTCCTCCCGGAACCATTTTTGGACTCTTAGGTCCCAATGGCGCGGGAAAGACAACACTAATCAGAATTATCAACCAAATCATTGATGCCGATAGTGGAACCATTCATTTCAATGGGACTCCATTGAATGCGGATCATATTCGGGAGATTGGATACTTGCCTGAGGAGCGTGGGCTATATAAGAAAATGAAGGTAGGAGAGCAGCTTGCCTACCTTGGCCAATTGAGAGGCCTTGCATTAAAAGAAGCGGTGAAAAGAGCCAAGGCATGGTGTGATAAGCTTGAAATCAGAGATTGGTGGGGAAAGAAGGTGGAAGATCTTTCGAAAGGGATGGCTCAGAAGATTCAATTCATTTCGACGGTCATGCACGAACCAAAACTCATTATTCTTGATGAGCCGTTCTCCGGCTTCGACCCTGTGAATGCGAATCTTATCAAAGACGAAATCCTGGAATTGAGAGAAAAAGGGTCGACCATTATTTTTTCCACCCACCGAATGGAATCAGTAGAACAGCTATGTGATCATGTGGCCATGATCAACAGATCTGAAAAGATTTTAGACGGATCCAAGCAGGAAGTGAGGGAGCAATACCGAGACGGGTCTTACAATGTGGAGTACCGTTCTGGTGAGCTGCAATCAGGAGGTGATTTTACTATTTTGTCAACGGATGAAATAGGAAGAGGTCTAAAGCGATCCATTGTAAAGTATGCTCCGGATGCAAATCCAAATGATTTATTGAAGCAGTTGATTGGGCAAGTAGAGATTCATTCATTTATTGAACGAATCCCGAATATGAACGACATATTTATCCACCTTGTGCAGGGGGAAAATCCCGAACTGGTTGAGGCCTAAATCATCACTTAAACACCAAGAAAATGAACAAGATATTTTTAGTCATACAGCGAGAATTCATGAGCAGGGTGAAAAAGAAATCCTTCCTGCTGGCAACGATTTTAGTTCCACTCATTTTTCCGGCGGTGATTGGCGTGATGGTCTACATCAAGATGCAGGAGGAAGAAAACAAGGAACAAGAGCTTATCCACCTATTCAATGAGAGTGATATTGTCAGTTTTGAAGACTCCGAACGATATCAATACCTACAGGTGGAAGGTCCGTTAGATTCGGCAAAAGCCGAGTTTGCCCGATCAGAGGCATTCGCACTCATCTACATACCTTCCATTGGAATCGAAGATCCCTCTGGCATTTCCTTCTACGCAAAGACCTCTCCCGGCGTCACGCTGGTCAGGGGCTTTGAACGAGATATTGAAAGTCAGATCAGAGAAAAGAAGTTGACCCTGGCTGGTCTGACTGAAGATCAACTGGATCAGCTAAAGACTGAAGTGTCCATTGCCTCTTTCAACATCTCGGAATCGGGAGATGAGAAGAAGAGTGATGCCAATTCTACATTTTGGATCAGCTACGTTATGGGCTTTTTGATCTACATCTTTCTGTTTGCTTACGGCTCGCAGGTAATGCAGGGAGTCATTGAGGAAAAGAGCAGCAAAATTGTGGAAGTCATTGTTTCTACGGTCAGACCTTTTCAAATGATGGTGGGTAAGGTCATTGGTGTAGCCTCGGTTGGCATTGTACAGCTGATTATCTGGATCGCACTAATGAGCATATTTTGGACAGTTTCTATTTCTTTATTTGGCATTAGTCCTCCCAGTGGGGGAGGAGATGCGGCCGCCCAAATGGCTGAAGCGAATTCCAATGAATTCTTTAAGGTATTTACGCAGGCAAACTGGATCCAAATAATCCCGCTGTTCTTTTTCTATTTTATCGGAGGCTATCTTCTGTATGGGGCACTCTTTGCCGCGGTTGGTTCTGCTGTGGACACTCCAGCAGACGCCCAGCAGTTCATGATGCCCATTATGTTGCCTATTATTATTAGTTTGATGGGCTTGTTTATGTTCGTCTTTGAAGAACCTGACGGTGGCCCAAGCTTCTGGCTATCCATCATCCCTTTTACCTCTCCAATTGTGATGATGGGAAGGATTGGTTTTGGTGTTCCCGCGTGGGAAATCGCCTTGAGCGTTGTTTTACTGATTGGAGGGTTTATTTTCACTTTATGGTTGGCAGGTCGTATCTACCGAATAGGCATTTTGATGCATGGTGCGAAGGTGAATTACAAGGTGTTAGCCAAATGGCTGATGATGAAAAACTAGCCTTAATGATTGAACGCTGATAAAATTCGGCCTCTGAAACATTAAAAGCACTGCTATAAGAGAATCCTCGTTATTTTTAATGAACCGATTCTACAGTGTTGAAAAAGAACTTTCAAGAAAAAACAAGTCATACGCTGGCCCCACTGCGTCCCCATTTGAAGTGGATCGTAGTGGGGTTTGCTGTTTTCATCAGTATCGGATCCATCCTTTATACAAACAATCTTGTTGAGCAAATCCGGGATCGAGAAAGTAGGCAGATAGAAATCTATGCAAGATCGTTGGAGTTTTTGGCGAATGAGAGCAATTACAATTTTATTCTGATTCTGGATGAAATAATAAAAGCAAACTATTCGATTCCAGTAATTCTGACCAATATTGAAGGCAATCCTGAGGAATTCAGAAATTTACCGAAGGCAGAACGGTTAGAAGGCCAGGAACTAAAAGCATACCTAATCCAACAAGTGGAATTGATGAAGGAGCAACATCCTCCCATTCACGTTACACTGACTGGCCCTGATGGAAATATCTATGGTACTAAAAGCATCTACTACAAAAATTCTTTTTTGCTCAGTCAACTTACTTTCTACCCCTATATTCAACTGTCCATCATTTCGCTATTTGGGTTCGTCACTTTTCTAATTCTTAACTACATCAAAAAAGTGGAGCAGGATCGGGTTTGGGTCGGGCTAGCTAAGGAAACCGCTCATCAGTTAGGCACTCCGCTTTCTTCATTGATGGCCTGGTCGGAATACTTCAAAGGACTATATCCAAATGAACGGAGCACACTGGTAGAATTTGACAAGGATGTGGATCGGTTGAAGGTAATTACTGATCGCTTCTCAAGCATTGGGAGCGAGCCTCAGCTGTCTCGATTAAATATTACCGAAACCATCGAGGAAATTGTTTCTTACCTGGCGAAAAGGTTGTCAACCAAGATATCCATGACGGTATCCTCATTTCCAAATCGCGATATAGAAGCCAAAATCAATCAATCCCTCTTTGCCTGGGTCATTGAGAATTTATGTAAGAATGCTGCCGATGCGATGGAAGGAAAAGGTGCCATCAATATCCAAATATTAAAAGCCAATGAAGGAAGAATTGCGATTGATGTGACTGATACAGGTAAAGGAATTGTAAAGAATAAGATCAAGGATGTGTTTAAGCCAGGATTTACCACAAAAAAGAGAGGTTGGGGCCTGGGATTGGCACTTGCACGACGAATCATCGAGCAATATCATCAAGGCAGAATTTACATCAAGCACTCAGAAATTAACAAGGGAACAACCTTTCGGATTTATCTGAACGGGTGATGGTGAATCCCCTTTTTCCTTCGGGAAATTTCACTTAATTTCGCACAAAATTTCTGAACAACCCCATTTAAAAAACCACAATAGTAATGGCAAATAAAGGTAAAGTAACCCAGGTTATTGGTCCGGTAGTAGATGTGAGCTTTAGTGCTGAAGGATCACAACTTCCACGAATCATGGATGCGTTGAAAGTGACTCGCCCTGATGGAACGGAAGTAATTCTAGAAGTTCAGCAGCACTTGGGAGAAGAATCCGTACGAACCATCGCCATGGAAGCAACCGATGGTCTCATGAGGGGTACAGAGGTAATAGACCTCGCAGCTCCAATTAAAATGCCAACGGGCGAAGCCATTAAGGGCCGACTTTTTAATGTTGTTGGTGGAGCCATTGACGGGATGGAAGAAGTAGACAGCTCCAATGGCCTCCCCATTCATAGACAAGCGCCTCCCTTCGAAGACTTGTCCACAGCGACCGAAGTTCTCTTCACTGGAATCAAAGTGATTGACCTAATTGAGCCCTATGCCAAAGGGGGTAAGATTGGATTGTTTGGAGGTGCTGGAGTAGGTAAGACGGTACTCATTCAGGAATTGATTAACAACATTGCTAAAGGACACGGTGGTTTATCTGTATTTGCAGGAGTGGGTGAGCGAACCAGGGAAGGAAACGATCTTCTTCGTGAGATGATTGAAGCAGGCATCGTAGATTATGGTGAAGAGTTTAAAGAGTCCATGGAAGCTGGAGGCTGGGACCTTTCTAAGGTAGACAAAGCAAAACTTAAAGATTCAAAAGCAACCTTTGTATTCGGCCAGATGAATGAGCCTCCAGGTGCAAGAGCCAGAGTGGCCCTTTCAGGTTTGACGGTTGCTGAACACTTTAGAGATGGCGACGGCGATGGCAAAGGAAAAGACATTCTATTTTTCGTTGACAATATTTT
>CAZQDI010000173.1:0-8786 GCA_964591785.1 uncultured Roseivirgaceae bacterium | reverse complement strand
CTGTGGCTGCTGTGCAAGAAGCTGTTACCCCTGTCCTGGACAGTCCAGCGGCAGGAGAGCAAGTCGCCGCCGATGTGCTCGCACAACTTGGCGACAATTTGCTAACTACCAACAACGTGTGGATGATGGTCGCCACTGCTTTGGTCTTCATCATGCACCTAGGCTTTGCAGGTGTGGAAGCCGGTTTTGGACAGTCCAAAAACACGGTCAACATCCTTTTCAAAAACACACTGACTCCGATCATCGGAATCCTCACGTATGCAATCGTAGGATTTAACTTAATGTATCCCGGGTTCGAAACTCCAGGGTGGTTTGGATTTGCCGGATTCGGACTTTCTACATCAGCTACCGCAGATAATACTGTGGGGTATGCAAGCGGTGGATATACGTACTGGACAGATTTCCTTTTTCAGGCAATGTTCGCAGCAACCGCCGCAACCATTGTATCTGGAGCAGTAGCAGAGCGAATCAAACTCAATGCATACCTGTTGTTTACCCTGCTTTTTGTTGGGTTGGTATACCCAATTATCGGAAGCTGGAAATGGGGTGGTGGCGTACTCGATGCGTGGGGATTCTACGACTTCGCCGGATCAACCCTGGTTCACTCAGTAGGTGGATGGGGCGCCTTGGCAGGTGTCATCATTCTGGGACCACGACTTGGTAAGTATGTCGACGGCAAAGTAGTTGACAAGCCCGGATCCAGTGTTCCTTTAGCGGTGATTGGTGTATTTCTACTCTGGTTGGGATGGTTTGGATTCAACGGTGGATCCGTACTTTCAGCCGATCCGGGTCTGGTTTCTTTCGTACTTGTCACCACTTCGCTTGCTGCCTGTGCAGGTGGACTAGCGGGTTACGTAACGGGATATATTGTGTTTAAGCGACTTGACCTAGGAATGGTCTTGAACGGTATTCTTGCTGGTCTGGTCGGTATTACCGCTGGTGCAGACGTGATTGAGCCTGGAAATGCCATCATTGTAGGCGTTGTAGCAGGTATCCTTGTCGTGATTTCTGCAATAACACTAGATAAATTAAAACTCGACGATGTGGTTGGTGCGATCTCTGTTCACTTGACGTGTGGAATCTGGGGAACGTTGGCAGTCGGTATTTTCTCAAACAATGCCGATCATTCCTTTATGACTCAACTTAAAGGTGTCGCAATCTGTGGAGTAGCTGCATTTATATGTGCTGCTATCATCTTTTTCGTGTTGAAAAAGACCATCGGAATCAGAGTTTCGGAAGAACATGAAACGGAAGGATTGGATAGTCATGAGCACGGCATCAGAGGCTATACCATCACAACTGAGTAAGCACTCGAAGAAGACAAAAAATAGGTCCCTCCGTCAACGACGTGGAACTCAAGACGGAGAGACCATCCCATTTAATTAAACTTTAAAAAGTCTAATCATGAAGACAAATACAAAACTAATTATTAAAACGGCTTTAATAGCAATGTTACTGGTTGGATTCCAAGTAATTACATTCGCACAGGACGAAGAAGAAGAATCATCTCCGTTGGAGATCTCAGGTTCGGTAGACGTTTTCTACCGGGCAAACCTGAATGCAACAAATGATCTGGAGGCCAATGCACCAGCACCTACCTCATCATTTGCAAATAGACCAGGTTTTTCTTTAGGCATGGCTAATCTTGTAGTTTCCAAAAGTGGAGACAAAGCAGGGTTTGTTGCTGACTTCGTATTTGGTCCTAGGGGTGAAGATGCTGTCTTTGGCTCTCCATTAAATACAACAATTAATGGCGTGCCGGGTGGTAGCTCACAAATCATCAACCAACTCTATGCATACTGGAATGTAAGTGATGTGACCACTTTGACCATCGGAAATTTTAACACCTTTCTTGGGTATGAAGTGATCTCTCCTACTGGGAATTTCAACTATTCAACATCGTACATGTTCTCATACGGCCCATTTTCTCATACTGGAGTAAAGGCGGATTTCACGTTTGGAGATTTTACTATGATGACTGCCATTATGAATACTACTGATGCGACCGAATTCAGCCCAGATGGCCAGTACTTCGGTGGGGTGCAGTTCGGTTACGGCGGCGCATATTTGAATTTCCTTTTTGATGACGATTTCTTTCAGGCAGATTTAACTGCCGGTTGGGATTTGTCTGACTCATTCTATTTGGGCGTCAACGCCACAACAGCTTCCGATAATTTTTATGGTGCGGCGCTATATCTCCAGAATTCATTCTCTGACGACTTCTCCATGGGGATTCGGGGAGAGTACTTTTCCGATGAAGGGGTAGGTGCTTTGCCAGGGCTTGAAGATGTGGTTGCAGAAAGCGTGATTGACTTGACTTTGACTGCAAATGCCACTGTTGGAGACCTGACATTCATTCCAGAGATCAGAATTGATATTTACGATGAGGACGTGATTGTTCCCGATGTAGGAGAGTCTCCTACAGGTTCTTTGGCCTCTTTTGTATTGGCCGCTGTTTATTCGTTTTAATGATTAGAAATTTTTCAATGATAACTGGTTTTGATCCTCTACATTTGTAGGGGATCAACCTTGATTTTAAAATTTTAACAACTAAAAGAAGAAAAATGGCAAAAATGAAGCTGGAATACATTTGGTTGGATGGCAATGCGCCAACGCCAATGTTAAGAAGCAAAACACTCGTTAGAGAAGGGTTTAGCGGCAAGGTAGAAGACGCACCGATGTGGTCTTTTGATGGGTCATCAACCGAGCAGGCTACTGGAGATGCGTCGGACTGTTTACTTAAACCTGTCAAGGTGATTTTAGATCCGGGAAGAAGGGACGGCTACTTGGTAATGTGTGAAGTATTAAATGCAGACGGCACGCCGCACGCCACCAATGCAAGGGCAACCATCGAGGACGATGGTGATTTCTGGTTCGGATTTGAGCAAGAGTATACCTTGTATGATCAGAAAAACGATAAAATTTTAGGTTGGCCTGATTACGGCTACCCTCCACCACAAGGACCATTCTATTGTTCAGTGGGTGCGGAGTTTGCAGTTGGAAGAGATATTGTTGAGCAGCACCTAAATTATTGTATTGACTCCGGATTAAATATTGAGGGGATCAATGCGGAGGTAATGAAAGGTCAGTGGGAATACCAAATTTTTGCGAAAGGTGCGAAAGAGGCTGGAGACCAAATCTGGCTTGCCAGGTACCTGTGCGAACGTGTTGGGGAAGAGTTTGGTGTTCGAATTAACCTACATCCAAAACCAAAAACCGGAGACTGGAACGGATCTGGGATGCATGCGAACTTTTCTAACGAGAAGATGAGAACGTGCGGTGATGAAAAAGTATTTACTGAGATCTGCGAAGAATTTGGAAAGCACATTCAAGAGCACATTGCAGTATATGGTGCTGACAATGACATGAGGCTTACGGGTCTTCATGAAACGCAGTCCATTGACAAATTTTCGTATGGAGCATCAGATAGAGGTGCCTCGATCAGAATTCCGATCAGCACCGTCGAAGATGGCTGGAAAGGAAGATTGGAGGACAGACGTCCAGCATCAAACGCTGATCCATACCAGGTTGCAGCCGTGATCATTAAATCGGTAAAATCTTCAGGGCACTAAAAACCTGTTGTTAACCAGTAAACTCTACTCAGGCCTGCTCGATGCAGGCCTTTTTTTTTATCTTGCTCGGATGGAAACCATTGACGAAGCCATCTTAAACTTCAGTGAGGACAATCTATTTTTGCTTAATATCAGTCTAGGCCTCATCATGTTCGGGGTTGCCATCAACCTGAAGGTAGAGGACTTCCAGCTGGTATTAAAAAATCCCAAATCAGCTTTGGCTGGCATCTTATCGCAGTTCCTATTCCTCCCTTTACTGACCTATTTGCTGATACTCTTAATTCAACCAAAACCAAGTTTCGCCTTAGGCATGATGCTGGTGGCGGCATGCCCTGGGGGAAACATATCCAATTTCATGTCTGCAATGGCAAAAGGTAATGCGGCACTCTCGGTCAGCCTGACAGCCGTTTCGAGTTCCCTATCGATCATCATGACTCCATTAAACCTCGCCTTCTGGGCAAGCCTGTACCCTCCGACATCGAATGTCTTACAAGTAGTCAGTCTTGATTTTTGGTCAATGTTTCAAACAATAGCTACGCTGCTCATCATCCCGATTATTTTAGGGATGCTACTTAGAAAGTACCAACCAAAGATTTGCGATCGTCTGCATCCGATCATGCACTATACTTCCATCATCATCTTTGCGGCCATTGTGCTTATGGCTTTCAAAGCGAATTTTGACTTATTTCTGAAGTACATTCACCTCGTATTGTTCCTGGTGTTTGTGCATAATGCAACCGCACTGATTATGGGTTACCAGATTGGAACCATTTTCAGGGTTAGCAAAAAAGATCGGAGGTCAATAGCCATTGAAACAGGAATCCAAAATTCGGGGCTAGGTCTGATCCTAATCTTTTCTTTTTTTGATGGACTTGGAGGCATGGCGATTGTGGCTGCATGGTGGGGCATTTGGCACATTCTCGCAGGTCTAAGTCTGTCCTATTTTTGGAGCAGGTCCCCAATAATTGCTACTTCCTAAAAACTCCTCATCAATCGCTAACAATCAGGCACTTACCTCAACTTTGCATTAAGTCTCGTGAAGTGAGACATAAGCAAATATTTTTCTTAATTTTGCCGACCTCAAAAAAGAGCATATAAAGAAGACATGGCATTAATAGGAACGTTGAGAAACAAGATGGGTAAGATCGTGGTCGGCGCTATCATGCTTACCATGGTAGCTTTCATCGGAACCGATCTCATTGGCAATTCTAACATCTTGGGCGGTGGCCCTGACCAGGATATCGCAGAGATCGCGGGCACTACCATCACGAATACCCAATTTCAAAATAAGGTGGACGAGCTATCCATCAACTTTGCGATGAATGCTGGCAGAAATCCTCTACAGCAAGAAATTGATCAAATTAGAAACCAGGCTTGGAATGCCCTGATCATGGATGAAGCCTATCAGTCTCAGTTCGACAAACTGGGCTTAACGGTCACCAACGATGAGCTGGTGGATATGGTCCAGGGTGCTAACATAAGTCCGCAGATCATCCAATTCTTTGGGAATCCTCAAACAGGAGAGTTTGATAAGTCAAATGTGACAAACTTTCTGGCTTCTTTGCAGGAAGCTGCGCCACAACAGCGAAATTCATGGATCGCATTTGAGCAGTCATTGATTCCCAGCAGGCTTGTTGAGAAATACAACAACCTTTTCTCCAAGACTAACTATGTAACGAAATACGAAGCACAAAAAGAGCACATTAATCAAAGTGCCAACGCCAGTCTTGGTTATGTATTTGTTCCTTTTTCCAGCGTTTCTGATAGTGCGGTTTCTGTTTCCGATCGAGAGCTTGAAGACTATATCGATCAAAATGCCTCTGAGTTCCAACGGGACGAAACACGCAGCCTTGAATATGTGACCTTCTCCATCAGTCCTTCAGCTGTAGATTCAGCAGTGGTGATTGACGAAGTTGCCGAGCTTAGAAGTGAAATAGCTACTGCAGCCAATGACTCTTCGTTCGTTGGAATAAATTCGGACGATCCTTATTCGTTCATTTCATACAATGAAGATAACCTTCCAGAAGCGCTCAGAGGTCAGGCGGAAGGGTACATTACCGAAGCATCAATTGTGAATGGAGCCTATGAATTCTATAAGCTTTCAAGGATCGATGAAGTAAAAGCAGACAGTTCCATCTACCGAGTGGCCCGAATCAGAAAAGACATTTCACAGTACATCTCCGACGAAACCATCAATGAGGCCTATCGAAGTGCAGATTTATTTGCTGCCTCCGCAGGAAACATTGAAGAATTCCGAAGACTTGCTGAAGAGCAAGAACTTGTCCCCGTGAAAGCAAATCGAATCAACAAAAATTCACAACGTGTGGGACGCCTCGCGGAAGCAAGGGGCTTAGTGCTTTGGTTGTATAATGAGGGTGAATTAGGGACAGTTTCGGACGTCAAGGAAATCGACAATCAATATGTCGTGGCGGTGGCTACCGGCCAGCAAGAAGAAGGGGTGGCCAATTTAGAAGATGTACGAAACCAGGTAGAGCGTAAAGTGAAAAACAACAAGAAGGCAGAAGTGATCATTGAAAAACTCAATGGATTGGATGCCGCTGATTTGGAATCACTGGCAACTTCCTATGGGGAGGATGCCAAATCAGGCAATGCAGACATCCAGTTATTTTCGAATAGCATTTCAGGAGTTGGATACGCTCCCGAAGCCATAGGACTTGCGTACGCATTGGATGAAGAAGAGACTACCAAGGCTTTTGCAGTCCAGGATGGGGTGATCTTGATTCAACTTACCGGAAAAGAATTCCCAGACGATCTTGATGACTATTCAACATTCGCCCTACAGGTTTCTGGACAGCGCTTAGGGCCTAATTCATTAGTTGCAGATTTTCCCCTTTCTTACTTCAGAATATTTATTGCAAGAAATGTGGATGACGCTGTGAAAGAGTTTGCCGAAATAGAAGACATGCGGTATAAATTCTTTTAGTCAACAGAAAGAAGAAGATTAAAAGCCATCCTGAAGTTTCAGGATGGCTTTTTTTGTATATTGGAACCATGAGTTGGGACGAACAGGCTTTTAAAGAAAAACTGGACAATAATCATGAATTCCCAGGTGAATATGTGTTCAAGTTCATTGTGAAACCGGAATATGAAGGAGAGGTAAGGTCCTTGCTGGAAGGCGCAAGTGTTAAGCTGAAGCCAAGTTCAGGAAACAAATACATCAGCGTCACACTCAGTAGAACAATGGAATCAAGTGAGTCCGTCATTGAAGTATATAAAAAAGCACATACCATTAAAGGAATAATTGCACTGTAGTATGGAATGGAAAGAAGAAAACAACAAACTCAGAAAGACATTTCAGTTCAAGGATTTTATTGAGGCATTCGGTTTTATGAGCCAAGTCGCGATTGTTGCAGAGAAAATGAATCATCACCCAAATTGGAGTAATGTTTATAATACAGTCAGCTTTGAGCTTAACACCCATGATGCTGGCGATGTTGTGACAGAGAAAGACCATGAGCTAGCTGCAGAGATTGACAAATTGGCTTAATGAGTCAAGGCAAACTCACATTGGTCCCTACCCCCATCGGCAATCTTGCTGATATGACCTACCGGGCGGTAGAGGTACTGAAGCAAGTTGATCTTGTCCTCGCTGAGGACACTCGTACCTCCGGGTTTCTGCTGAAACATTACGACATATCTACCCCTTGTCAGAGCTTTCATGCGCACAATGAACACAAAAAAGTTGATCAAGTAGTCGAGCTTCTGAAGGACGGTAAGCAGGTAGCACAAATTTCAGATGCGGGTACACCTGGCATTTCAGACCCGGGTTTTTTGCTTGTTCGAGCCGCATTGGAAAATGATCTCGAAGTAGAATCATTACCTGGCCCCACTGCGTTTGTCCCAGCACTAATAAAATCTGGCTTTCCAACTGATCGGTTTGTGTATGAAGGGTTCTTACCGCACAAAAAGGGTCGGCAAAGTCGGATTGAATTGTGGCAAGAAGAGCAACGCACCATTGTCTTCTACGAGTCGCCACATCGATTGACTAAAGCACTGGCGCAGTGCCTTGAACTTCTAGGTAACGAAAGAAAGATATCAGTCTCGAGAGAGCTGACTAAAAAATTTGAAGAAACAAAAACAGGCACAATCCCTGAAGTTTTGGCTTACTTTAATGAAAAGTCCATTAAGGGAGAATTTGTTGTCGTCATAGAAGGAGTAAAGTGAATCTTGAAGAAACTACATTAAAGGTTGTGACACTAGCGAAAGAGGTTGGTGCCTTTATTCGACAAGAGCGGAAAACCTTCTCCTATAGCAAAGTAGAGCACAAGGGGCCAAGTGATCTGGTATCTTACGTAGACAAAGAGTCTGAAAAGCAATTGGTGGCAGTACTTCGAAAGATCATCCCTGATGCGGGTTTTATTACCGAAGAACAGACCATCGGACAGGAACAGAAAAAATTCACCTGGATCATAGATCCCCTCGATGGAACCACCAATTTCGTACATGGAATTCCAAATTATTGCGTCAGCGTCGGACTCATGCAAGCCGGGCAAGTCATTGCTGGGGTGGTCTATGAGGTTGCGAATGACGAGTGTTTCTATGCCTGGAAGGGAGGAGGGGCCTATTTGGATGGAAGTAGAATCTCGGTTTCAAAGGCAGAAAAGATACAAGATGTAGTCCTGGCAACTGGATTTCCTTATTACAATTTTGAAAAGCTCGACCAATACCTCAGGATTCTAAATGCCCTTATGAAGGACACCCAGGGACTTAGAAGAATGGGTAGTGCTGCTGCTGACATGGCGTACGTTGCTTGCGGAAGGTATGGCGGTTTTTTCGAATACAACCTCAACTCCTATGACATTGCTGCAGGCGTAATCCTGGTACAAGAGGCAGGCGGCAGTGTGACCGACTTTTCAGGCGGCAATAACTTTCTTTTCGGTCGCGAATTAGTTGCCGGCGGAAGGGTGCATCTTCCATTTCTGGAGGTGATAAAAAGACACTGGTAAAAAAAATTTCAGGATAATACTTTCAAAAGTGAAACATTTCACGCTGGCTTAAGTATATTACTTTCAAAAGTGAAAATAATGAAAGAGGTTAAGCTCGGAAATCTTGAAGAAATCATATTGCTACTTGTGGGATTGCTGGGTGAGGAGGCTTATTCAGTAATGATTGTGGAAGAATATAGAAAACAGACTAGCGGAAGCATCAATATCAGTGCAATCCATACCGCTTTGTACCGACTTGAAGACAAGG
>CAZQDI010000172.1:0-8815 GCA_964591785.1 uncultured Roseivirgaceae bacterium | reverse complement strand
AAAAGGGAATCTTGTGAGAATCAAGAGCTGTCCCCGCAACTGTAAGTTCAGTAAGCTTAGGCCCAATCGAATTCCACTGTCCCAACGTGTTGGGATGGGAAGGAAGCCAAAGTTGAACAAGTCAGGAGACCTGCCGGAGGTAATTATTTCAAACTAAACTTCGGGTGAAAGTTGAAGTGAAGGCATCGCATGCTTTACACAGCAATGAAGCTCATTTATTGACAAAACAATGAAAAAAAATTATTTATTGGCAGTAGCAATCTGCCTATGCCTGACAGCTAAGGCTCAGGATTCTCTAACCACGGTTCAGTTAGATGAAGTCGTGATAACGGGCAACAAAGTTGAAACTCCCATTGAAAAGTCCGGAAAAACCATCTACAAGCTGAATCGAAGGCAAATAGAGGCCAATCGAGGAAAGGACGTAACCGATTTACTCAATGAAATTCCCGGGATACAGATCGATGGCAACTTTGCATCTCCAGGGACGGATATTGGATATCGCATCCGGGGTGCGCAAAGTGCACAAACCTTGATATTGATTGACGGGATTCCTTTTAATGATCCCTCTGCCTTGCAACAAACATTTGATCTACGGCTGCTGGACCTTGATCAGGTGGAATCGATCGAAGTACTAAAAGGGGGGCTGAGTTCTCTTTATGGGACCGGTGCTGCAGCAGGAGTCATCAACATAATCCTGAAAAAAGAATCGAAAGAATTGGTCTCTGGTAGCCTCAATGCGGAATATGGAAGTTTTAATACGTTTACTTCAAGCGCCAATCTATCGGGTACCTCAGACAAACTAAACTACCTGATCAGTGGTTCTTACAGAACTTCAGATGGTTTTTCAGCGGCCGAAGACACGCTGGGCACGGAGGATTTTGACGAGGATGGGATCACAAGTATGAACTTCCTGGGTCGACTGGGATATCAATTGACTGATCAATGGTCGGTGGGATTGATGGCCGCTTATGACAAGGTGGAGAGTGGGTTTGATGCAGGTGCTTTTCAGGACAACGACTCTGAATTTGATTTAAACCTACTCAAGCTGGCATTCTCTTCCACTTACCAATGGACGGGAGGAAGTCTGAACAGCAATTTTTCCTACCACACGAACGAACGCACATTTAATTCACCAGACTTTTTCGATCCTACCAGCCGAAGCATTAGTGAGTTTAATGGAAATGCGCTACAAGCGGACATTTTACTGGACCAAAACCTCACAGACGAAATCAAGCTACTTGGAGGGATTAACTTTCAGCGACCGGAATGGGAGCCCGAAGCAGCTGACAGCGAGACCTTTACCATGGTGGATCCATACGTTTCCTTGATTTACGGCACTAATGATTTTAATCTCCAACTTGGTGGTCGACTGAATAACCACAACCTTTACGGCTCTAACTTTGCCTGGAATATCAACCCCAGCTACCTGGTAGATGTCGAATCCGGCAAACTCAAGTTGCTTGCCTCGTATGCTACCTCATTTCGAACGCCATCATTAAGCGAATTGTATAGCGGGGACTTTGGTGGCTTTCTACCGACCGACGCCGGCAACCCCGACCTGGAACCGCAGGAATCCGAAACCGTTGAATTTGGATTTGAATTATTGAGTGAGAGTGATTTGCAATTGGGTGGCGTCTATTTCTATCGAAAGGATCAGAACTTTATTGATTTCGTAAGTACGTTCGAAGGAGGCGTATTTGACGCCAGCTATCAAAATCTTGCAGGTGAAACGGAAGTCGACGGGATTGAACTTAATTTTAACTACTCCATCGCACCAGAACTTGCAGTAGCAGGTCATTATACCTATACGAGGTCACTGACGGATGGGGTGATTCTACGTCGTGTACCGGAGAGAAAGTTCGGCTTCAGTGCTTCCATTCGGCCAGATGAAAACTTGCTACTAAAGATTACACACCTGCACGTCGGGGAAGTAAACGAAAATACTGAAGTGACACTCGAGTCTTTTGACCTTTTTGATGGTTTTATTTCCTATTCGTTTGAACAGTTAACCATCTCAGTAAGTGTGAACAACCTTTTTGACATTGATTACGTGGATCGTTTTGGTTGGGCTGCCGCGAACAGAAATTTCAATCTAGGACTGAGATACAGTTTTTAAGTAAGCAATGTTTGAAACCTTAGAATAACCACTGATTGATCGCTACGGAATAGGCAAAGCAAGAGTCTTGAACGTAGCGATCAATAGCATCGCTGCATTCGCTAATCCTTTGAAGTGCATCTTCTTTGTCCGGTTTCATTTGACTGATCAGAAGTCAGTCTGCATACTTTAACTTCTTGACCGGGAGTAATTGCCTGATTTCCTCGCAGTTGATCGAGGTGAATCGATCCTCAAACAGGTACGTAAGTTTAATTGAGATCTTCCCGGAATGCGCATCTATCTCAACGACCTCCCAATACTCATCGTAATTGCTTTTACCGGGTGAGTCGTCAAAGTAGACCAAATCTCCAATGCAAATTTGCTCTAGTTCGTAATTGTTCAGTTTCATCATTTGGTTTGGTGGTTTACTATTCAATTTAACCAATTAGCATTAATAACGGAAATCATGCCAATTATTGAGATATACTCAAATTACTTGCATTTTGTTTTGCAGGCCGGATATTCGAAAAACACAAATGATGAGATTGAAGGAGTATCTTTTTTACAAAACCTTACCCTCACTATTCGCTATAAAACAGATTATTGTCGTATAATTACTTGTTCTACCGCCTGCAAAATTCAATGAAAGTGTATTTTGAGGAACAACCATAAATGAAAAAGTTACTGGCTCTACTTACTACTTTTTCTATCTCCATGGCACTTTATGGTCAAAATGAGCGACTCATTGACTCCCTTATCCAAGCCACTAAATCAGGAATTTCTGCGCAGGACAAGGTAGATGCTTACAATAAGATTGCCTTCGAATATAGCGGACAAGATTCCGTACAGTCGAATCTCTTCGTATCAAAAGCCTTCGAGATCGCGAATCAAATTGAATATGCTGTCGGTTTAATTGACGCGCGGTATATCGAGAGTAGAAGTGCCATGCTTGGGGGAAATTATTCCAAATCAGCGATCTACACCGATTGGGTGATCCTGCAAGCCAAATCAGCCAATTACTCAAAAGGGTTGGCAAATGGCTATTTCGCTAAAGGCTGGCTCAATTATTATCAAGGAGACTATGACCAAAGTATTGAGTTTCATCGACAGAGCTTAGTCATTCGGGAAGCTCTTGGTAATCAGCTAGATATTTCCAACAGCCTTCGAAGCATTGGCATTGCGTATAAATTAAAAGGGGAGTTTGATCAGGCGCTTGATTACCTCAATCAATCCCTTACCATCGAACAGGAGGTCAACAACAAATCCGGTATTGCCGAATGCTTGAATCACATCGGCATCATCAACGGGTTGCGAGGAAATTATGCTGCAGCAATGAACAATTACTTCCAGGCACTTGAAATTCAAAAGCAGGTAGGAAACATTAGTGGCTTAGCGTATACGTACCAAAATCTGGGCATCATCCATTATCAGCAAGGTAATTTCGACCAGACATTAGCATACTACAATCAGTCACTGAAGATTCGCACAGAAACCGGTGACACAAGAGGTGTTGCGCAAATCACCTACAACATCGGTGAAGTGTTTCACAAGACCGGAAAATTTGACAGTGCACTATGGTATTACACAAGTGCGTTGGAAATCAAGGAGCGACTAGGAGATAAGCGAGGTGTTGCCGATGGGAACTTAAATATTGGCAGGTTATACACGGATCAAAATGCCTTTGAAGAAGCGATCGGTTATCAGCAAAAGTCCCTTCGCATTTCCACAGAAATTAACTCGGATTGGGGAAAAGTCAATGCACTGATCGGGATCGGAAAATCTTATTATGGACTTGGAAATACAACCGTAGCAGAAAAGTACCTTAAGGATGGACTGCAACGGGCCTTAGATTATAAACTACCCCAGCAAATAAGAGATGCTGCACTGCTGCTTGCCGATGTAGAAAAAAGCCTGGGCCAATACAAAAAGGCTTATGAAGCGCAAGTGCTTTTCCAACGGATGGATGACAGCCTTTCCAATGAAGAGCTGACAAAGCGAATTACCTTATTAGAGGCCGACTTTCAATTCAAGCAAGAGAGAGATTCCATTCAGTTTGCAAACGACAAGCAGCGTCTTGAATTAGGGCAAAAAATCAGCGAACAGCGAAATGTTCAAATCATCACATTCATTGCCATCATCATCCTTTTTGCGACCATTATCATCTTGTATCGATACTACCACTTGAAAAACAGGTCAAATAAGAAACTGCAAGACCTTAACAAGGCCATTAGAAATTCTAATCGATCGCTCGAAGCATTGAATAATGAAAAAAACAATCTCATTGGAATCGTGGCACATGATCTACAAAATCCTTTAGCCAACATCATCAATGCGACGGAACTGATTGGCTCAAAGGAGCACGAAAAAAACCAGGGAGAGATCACCAAAATCATTAAAACTGCTTCTTCTAGAATGCATAAAATGATTTCAGACATTTTGAACGTCGAGGCCATCGAAAAAAGTGCTCAGGAGGTCAACCTGAAAGCCTACGATCTTTCCCCAATGACAAAAGAGGTAATCCAACAATTTGAGGAAAAGGCGAGGAAAAAGAACATTCAGATTCAGCCAGACATCGAAGAAAATGTGATTGCATTAGTTGATGAGCGTTTTGTAGTTCAAGTCATTGAGAATCTACTTTCAAACGCAATCAAGTTTTCTCCAACTGGTAAGGCCGTCTATGTTGGCTTGTCTAACAAGTATGAAAAATCGCTCCTCGAAATCAAAGATGAGGGCCCGGGTCTCAGTGACGAAGATAAAGCGATGCTGTTCCAAAGGTTTCAGCGACTAAGCGCAAAACCCACTGCAAATGAAAGCTCGACCGGCCTTGGTCTTTCAATCGTCAAGAAATTCGTAGAAAGTATGGGTGGCAGAATCTGGTGTGAGAGCACGTTGGGCCAAGGAGCTACATTTATTGTCGAATTTCAGCAAGTTGAATACTCTGGTGACTAACTTTTCAACTACTATTCATACCTTCACTGCCTACACAGTGATCTCTTTAAGAAAGTGAAGGATTCTTATGATTATATCATCATTGGGGCTGGTTCAGCCGGTTGTGTGCTAGCTAACCGGCTCTCCGCAGACCCGGCTTGCTCCGTCTTGTTGATTGAAGCTGGAAACAAAGATCATGACCCACTCATCAAGATCCCTGGCGCATATGTCAAATTATTCAGGAAAAAACTGGACTGGCAATTTGCTACTACCCCTCAAAAGCATGTTAACGATCGAGAAATCTACCTCCCAAGGGGAAAAACACTGGGAGGAAGTAGCTCTACGAATGCTATGGCGTATGTGCGAGGAAACAAAAATGACTATGATCAATGGGCTGCTCTTGGCAATGAAGGTTGGAATTATGACGCCATCAAGGCTTTTTTCCTTAAATCCGAACACAATGAACAAGCAGACCTGCTGGATTCAGGCTACCATGGCACAGATGGTCTATTGAATGTTACCCACGCACAGCACTTCAGAACTCCTTTTGCCGAAGCATTTATTCAAGCTAGTATTTCGAAGGGTATCCCCTTGAATGAGGATTATAATGGCGAAAGACAGGAGGGAGTCGGAAGGTTTCAGTTTACTATTAAGGATGCTTCACGACATAGCGCATCCCATGCATTCCTAAAACCTGCCGTTTCCAGGAGAAACCTGCAGATACTCACCAATACACAGGTGACAAAACTTACGATAAAAGAAGGGAAGGCTACAGGGGTCGAGATTCTCCAAGGCAAAAATCAAACAACTATTCAGGCGAGCCAGGAAATTATTCTTTCGGCCGGGGCATTTGGATCCCCACAGATCCTTATGCTTTCAGGTATTGGTGATGCAAATGATCTGAGCAAACACAATATCCCCGTAAATATTGAATTGCCAGGGGTCGGAAAAAACCTCCAGGACCATCTCTTCTTCCCCGTTTCATGCACCACAAAAATTCGCGGCGGCATCAATCATGGAGCAAGTGCATTCGGACAAGCCAAAGGCATCATCCAATATTTGTTTAAAAAAGGAATATTTACGATTGGTCCCCTGGAAGCTGTCGCTTTTTGTAATTTGGATGATTTCAAAAAGGAAACCAATTTTCAGTTTCATTTCGCTCCCCTTCATATTGGAGACCAATATGGGAAAGATCCCTATTCCATTGAGTCGTACGTTCATCGTCATGACGGGTTCACAATTCTCCCCTCGCTGCTCCACCCTAAAAGTAGGGGCACCCTCACGCTGAACGACTCCGACCCCACCTCTCCCCCACGGATTGATCCGAATTTTTTGTCCGACGAACAAGATTTGAAGACCTTAATTAAAGGTGGAAAACTGGCTTACGATATTGCAATGGATGATGCTTTTAACCCATATCGCGATAAGTTAGTGATGCCCCCTCTGCCCCTTGCAGACGATGCCGCTTGGGCGGATCACATTCGGAAAACTCTCGAAACAATTTATCACCCGGTTGGGACCTGCAAGATGGGATCCGATTCCATGGCGGTAGTCGATAGTCAACTCAAAGTTCATGGAATCGACTCACTCAGAGTTGTAGACGCCTCGATCATGCCAACAATCGTATCAGGCAATACTAATGCACCAGTCTACATGATTGCAGAAAAAGGCGCCAATATGATCCTAAATTCAACCAAATAAGCAGCAATGAATAAAAGCCAGAAGTTCATCATTATTGCCATCATTCTGATCGTCAGTATGGGGACCCTCTATACGCTCCTCTGGAACGAAGTAGAAGTATATGTAAATCCTGAAAAAGAGATCAGCGAAACATTAGATGGTGAACGAAAGCAGTACTACAGTGATGGCCGACTTCGAACCATTGTGAACTACGACCAGGGAATCAAACACGGCTTGAGTACATTATTTCACCAGGATGGTAAAACAGTCATGCTCACCATTCCCTACGAACAAGGTAAAAGGCAGGGTACTTCAAAAAAATATTTCGAAACAGGTAAAATCTACGCTGAGACCAACTATGTGGATGACAAATTGCACGGTCAACGAAAAGTATATTATCGCTCTGGGAAGGTCAAATCTATTGTCAATTACCACAAAGGATTTCCCGGAGTTGGTACCGTGGAGTACACCACGAGCGGTAAGAAGAAGCCATCAATTGAAATAAGTCAGGAAGTGGTCGGTAGTACCATCCAATTTTCGACTTCTTCCTGGTGCGATAATGCCCGTTTCTTTATCGGTAGCTTAATTGATGGTGCTTTTTTCAATGCGATGGATGAAAAGACATTGGAATTACCAAAAGATGCGAGTGGACTCCATTTTTTGGACTTAAATAGCATTTCCAGAGACGAATTAGTAAACTCGGACATTGTTTGCAGCTGTCTGACATCTCAAAATAATCCATTAATCATCAAGTCAAGTATCGCATACTAGTTGGAAAGGAAAACATCGATTCCGTTGGTCAGATTAACAAGCTTGGTCTTCGATTTCTCTCGCTTCGATTTTCCTTTTTTTGTGTAGGCGATCACTACACCACCTGCCCCTCGTGCCCCATACATGGCTGCTGAGGCACCCTTTAACACGTCCACTCTGGCGATTGAGTTTGGATCGATCATATTGAACTCAATGGCAGATATTGGGATGCCGTCCAAAATCATCAAAGCGCTAAATTCATTTAGAATTGAATTGACACCCCGAATAATGAAACCAAGAGGCGCACCTCTTTCGTCGGTCATTATGTATCCGCCTGGAATCTTACCCGCCAGGTAATCAAGCAGTCCAAAAGTTCCGATGCTTACCGGAGTTTCATCTTTAAAATCTACACTCCAGTCCGGAGTTCCATAGATGGTAGCTGTTGTGTCCATAATTGGGGGAGATCTTCGGGTGACGACATCAACAGACTCGAGCACCGTAAAGTCCTGGAAACTGCCGTCTATGGTGCTTTCATTGGTTGCAAAAGCCAATCTATCTGTACACGATCCCATTGGAGGTTCAAATGTATATTCAAGGGTATCGAAATGAATTTCGTAGTGTTTGACTTGGTCATTTTCATACTCAAATAAAAGATCGGTTGTATCCGAGTACAATACATTTTCAAAGGTAAAGGTACCGTCAGCAGCTACTGGCTGAGAATCAAAATACAATGGATTCCCCTTCACCATTAAGTGGATCGGACCGGTATGTTTTTTATTCCTCAACGCTTCCTGCATAACAATCCGACCTCTTACCTCAAAGCCACCTTCAAAATTGTATGCTGGAAGAGTCATATCATCAGATAAAAGTTGGTTGAAGTCGATCGAACGCCATTTGGGTTCACTATTTGACAAGATTTTTCTTGAAATACCCTGATCACTTTGAAAAGAAGTCGTATTGGACCAGAAGTAGCTTTTGACCCTCTCGTTGGCCATTCGAAACCCTTGTGAAAACCCTTCATTTTTCATCGAGTTGGAAAAAACCCGGTGCTGAGAGATCTGTTCCAACTCTTCGTTAAGCAGGGTGAAGGTGTTAATACCGTACCGCATCACGGAATCTTCAATCAACACCTTTGCTTCTCTGCCTGCCGCTAGCTGGAGGTGCTCGAATTTCTCCAGCAATCCGAGCGATTCAACCGCCAGGTATAAGTTGAGAAATGAATTCGTCTCGTTTTTCAACTGCACCAAATAGCCCCCTGATTCAGACAGGATCAACATGGAGACTAAATAGTCGCTAAGTGGAAGTTCCCACTTATCACCAAGTCCATTGCCTAAAGCATGATAGGCTTCCTTTTTTCGAGGT
>CAZQDI010000171.1:0-8816 GCA_964591785.1 uncultured Roseivirgaceae bacterium | reverse complement strand
GCCACCGTATTCTGCATTCCTCTGGATACATTCAGTAAATTCATTAAATCATCGGTGATCTTCTTAGTCTTACCATCCACAGGGCTTGAAGCCGAAGTGACGTGCTTTCCCTCCACCCAGTCGTACTGGATCGTGGCATAATTCATTTGCTTCGACAGCCATTTCTGCCCCACCTTCACATACTTGTAGTCCTGGACCTTACTGAGCAAGTCACTGCTTACCGGCTGCGTTGCTGAGATAAACGTGTATCCATCATCTGTGAGTGTAATGATTGCCACAGTGCTCAATAAGTCCTGCGTAGAAGTCGTATTGTTTGGACCCCAGCTATTTAATCCGACCTCCCAGGTCCGATCCCCAGTCTTTCGGCTGTATTTGATCGGTTTGAAGCTGGTAAAAGTGGTCATCTCGTAATTAGTTGCAGAAACCTGGCGCTGAGCTTGTTTCAATACCGCTTCAAACTCCGTCACCGTCAGTTGCGCTTTCAATGAGGAAGCAAATGATACTGCTACAAGTAGTATAGTCATTCTTTTCATCGTATTCATTTTTTGGAACTCCACTTTCACATTACCTCCTGTTCATAGTACTTCATCATCAAGTCAATTTGCTGCTGAATGAATTCGATGCAGTACTTTTTGTACAAGGGCTCATCTACCTTCACTACCCAGAATCCATCCTTGACTTCATCTGTTATCGTGAAAATTTCAGTATTCTGATGTCGATAGATCCCCGTACCTAATGAACCATACTTTACTTTCCCATTCACAAAACTGAACCCTCCATTCCCATGAATACTGGGGAGCGTAATGGCTTGTACGGTGGTGATTCCAACATCTCTCCCATTTTCAAAACCCGAAGCACTGGAAACATCTTTTCCAAAAGACATGAAATTCACTTTAAAACCGGTGTCGATGACCCCTGTTTTCATGCTACTGATTACCGGAAAGATGTTGGTGCCTTCCACCTTGTAGATGGGCTGATTGTTCAGCGTGAATGTCTTGGCTTTTACTTTTTTGGTCAGTCCCAGATTTTGGATCATCCGTTCCTGCCCCGGAGTCTCTGCCTTTTCATTGACTTTGTCGAATTTCTTCGCAGTCTTTAGTTTGTCTAGACTTTCTAGGCTAAATCCGTAGGCCTTTAATTGGTTCTGAAAATAGCTCCCTGTTTCATCTGCAATGGCTTGGAAAGTAGCGTCGCTGATCCCTTCCAAAGCAAATCCAATTTCACCACCGGTCTTTCCTCCCGCCCCTTTACCTGAATAGCGATAATAAGCAGTGGTATAAAAAGTCACGGAATGGTTGGCATGGACACCACTTTTATCCTTGTTCGTGGCTTTCATCTTTAAATCCACAATTACTTTGCTCAGCTTTTCGGGATTTTCTGGTAAAATTGGTATGTCTGCGCTTCTGTCCTGGGTGAAATTTTGGGCGGTGGTGGTGAACAGAACAGCAAGCATGACAAAGGCGAATACAAATTTGGGTTTTCTCATGGCGATTATTTTTAAACGTTCAACACAAAGAACCCAGATCACTTCATGATAACCATAAGGCAAATGCCCTATTTATAATTTGAGTGATTACGTAGCTTTATGACATGAGATGCTGCCTTCTCATTACATATTTATTGACCTGCATCCACCTACCCGGCCAATTTCGATTTGAGCACATTGGTGTTCGGGATGGGCTAAGCCAGAGCTCCGTCAATGACATTCTGCAGGATTCTAAGGGGTTTATGTGGTTTGCAAGTCAGGATGGCCTCAACAGATATGATGGTTATGACTTTACAGTTTACACCATTGATACGGAGCCGCCCATCGCCGGAAACTTTACCTGGAGCTTAGCAGAAGACGCTCAGGGAAATATCTGGCTGGCATCCCAGTCGGGAGCCACCAGGTTGGACTGGAAGAATAGCAAATCCACCCGCTTCTATTTTGATCAATCAAATAAGGTTAATTCGATCTACAATCAAGTCAGCAAAATTCGGATTGATCACAACGATGTTTTCATCTCTTTTGATGGGAAAGGAACTTACCGCATCCGCGCCACAGATTATCTTGATTCTCTGGAGGTAGAACTAGGAGACATTCAGGTGTACTATCCAAAGCAGGATAGCCTGAGGCGCTATCTATACAATGAATTTCGAATCAGCACTCACCATGTCCTGGTTAGTGATCAGCACTTAGTAATTGACAATGAAATGACCCACCTGCCCGAGGGCCATGAAATCAAAAACTTCATGGGGGAGTATTTTGAATGGGGGAATGGATTCTTTCTGGGCACAAGCGGGGGTTTGTTGTATTACGATTTTTCGAATAAGCTGTTGACCACGACCTGTGTAACAGCTCCGGTGAGAGATTTGTTGTTTAGAAAGTCGAGCGATCAGTTGTTCGTTGCCAGCGAAGCTGGGCTGATCCTCTTTGATCCTGAATCACAGCAATGCCTGCAAACAATTGATGCCGGCAACGCTGATGATGACCTAAATAGTTCGCTTATATCTGCGCTCTATGAATCCAGCAATGGGTTACTCTGGATCGGAACGGCAAACGGTGGGATCAATTTGTACGATCCTCGAAAAGATCAATTTAAGTTTGTCAATGAGCTCCATGGACTCCGGGGAAATCCTGTTTGGAGCAGCCTGAGGTACGGAGATTTGCTTTTTATCGGAACTGATGACGGCCTGTACATGGCTACACTCAATGCAACCATCACCTCGAAGATTCATTCGGCACAAGCCATCGAACACATCCGAAAGATTGCACCCCAGCTACTCAACCAGCGCGTTTCCGCACTTTATGAATCGGAAGGCACCTTGTATGTAGGCACGACAGCAGGTCTACTGGGCAAGTATTCGATAAAAAATGGGAAATTCGCCTACAAGATCCTACCCGATCGACCGGTACTTTCATCCATCATAGAGCGCAACGATACCCTCTGGATTACCTCTCATAACACCCTGTTTCGATCTGAAAAATCACTCACACTGATTGATCGTTTGGATTACTATAAGGAGCCTGAAAAATACCCAACCAACTACTATCTTTCCTCTTTTCTAAGTGCAGATGGAACACTCTGGTTTGGTTCCAATGCAGGCTTCACCCTATTTCCAGCTGCAGGCTCACATTCACATATTTTCTACGACGAGCATACCCCCGAAACCAGTCCGAATCACTATTTTATCACGGGATTCTTCGAAGATCACCGTGGCATAATTTGGATGTCGACCTTTGGAGGGGGAGTCAGCAAATACAATCGTAAAACTCAAACATTCACTCATTTGACCACCCGCAATGGCCTTATAAACAACACATGCTCTGCCATTCTTGGAAATGACACTCATGTTTTTGTGGGCACCAACAGTGGATTGAGCGCCATAGAAATAGATTCAGAACGAGTGACAAATTATACTGCTACCAATGGTCTTTTGAGTGATGAGTTTGCCATCTGCTCCGCATCAACAGACGGCGAATCGTTCTACTGGGGCGTTGTGAATGGTCTGATAGCCTTCAACGCCTCCATTCTCCGTGGGGAAGAACTGACTCCTCCAATCGTCGTAGGCATCGAAGTAAATTATGTTGAGCAGCCGTACTCAAAAATCGATCATGATCTCTTAGTATTGAATCCCGCTGACCAAATCTTCACGCTTTCATTTGCCGATCCATCCTTTCGCAATCAAGATAAGATCACCTACGAATACCGGCTCGAAGGTTTCAATGAGGAATGGGTGAAGACAAATTCCGGGAACCGACATGCCACCTATTCCTTAGATCCAGGCAGCTATTCATTTGAACTTCGGACGGTTCTGAATGGAACTGTCAGTGCATCTCGCAAGGTCACGATCCTTAAGCATCCTGCCTTCTACGAGACCTGGTGGTTTCTGGTGACCTGTATCCTTTTTGGCGGGGTCATTGTTGTGCTTATTTCCAGGTACTTTTCTCACCAGGCATTGAAAGACAGACTGCGTAAACTGGAAGTACAACAAAAGGTGCAAGAAGAACGAGAGCGCATCAGTAAGGACCTGCATGATAATGTAGGTTCACAAATCACATACATTGCCACTTCAATTGACAATTTATCTGAAAATGCCACTTCCAGTGAAATACAGGAGCTGGGCGACTTTACCAGAGATACCATGCGTCAACTTCGGGAAACCATCTGGGTCATCAATCATGATGAGGTGACCCTGTCTGAATTGAGAACTAAAGTCCTGGATTACCTTGCTGAGGTATTGAAGCCTCATCCCCAGGTGCGGCATGCCGTTTCCTTTCCCCCGATGGAACAAGTACTGAACCCAACCATCGCAATCAACTTATTTCGGATCATTCAGGAAGCCATCAATAACAGCCTAAAGCATGCCGAAGCATCACTGTTGAAAGTTGAGATGACGGGTGAGCAAGAATTAGAGTTAGTGGTAGAAGACAATGGCAATGGTTTCGACGGTGGGGAGAAATCTGGTCATTATGGCTTGCTAAACATGCAATCGCGAGCGCAGGA
Source organism: uncultured Roseivirgaceae bacterium (assembly GCA_964591785.1). Lineage (GTDB taxonomy): Bacteria > Bacteroidota > Bacteroidia > Cytophagales > Cyclobacteriaceae > Ekhidna. Next base: position 4,329 of record CAZQDI010000171.1, on the reverse strand, counting down.
AATTCATGCTCAACTGACCATAAAAGGCAGACCAGGAGACGGCACTGTCATTAAGGTTTCGCCGATTAAAATAGGTCAAATGGCGTAGTTGACGCCAGTCAATCCCGCTTATATTTGATCCATGGTTGTAAAGGTTGGTTTAGCGGATGATAACCCAAAGCTTATTCAGTCGATTGCTAAGGGACTGAGCCACTACGAGCACATTGAGCTTGTCTTTGTAGCTATGAATGGCCAAGAAGTATTGGAAAACCTGGCTAAAAGGTCTATTGATGTCATGCTCATGGATATCAACATGCCGGTAATGAATGGCATAGACTCCACTCAGCAACTCAAGGAAAAGTACCCGGACGTAAAGGTGATCATGTTGACCGTATTCGACGAAAATGATAAAATTTTTGATTCGATTCTTGCTGGTGCCTCCGGTTATCTACTGAAAGATGTAAAGACCATCGAAATCATACAGGCCATTGAAGAAGTACTGGAGGGAGGCGCTCCCATGAGTCCGGAAATCGCGACACGAATTCTGGGGCTTCTTCGTGGGAAATCCACCGGAGAACTGCAGCAAAAACGTGCAGATAAATTTGGCCTTACCCCAAGAGAAGTTGAAATACTTCAAGAGATCGCTTCGGGTGCCCACTACAATCAGATCGCGGAAAAGCTCTTTATTTCTCCTAAGACAGTGAGGAAGCACATTGAGAATATCTACTCAAAGCTTCATGTGCATAATAAGGTGGAGGCCATCCAATTAGCAATGAAGCACAAACTCATCAAGATCGCCTCTCTTCTGACCAGTTTTTCTTTCTGGCAGGCTTAGTGTTAATCGTTTGGATAGGGTACAAAAACGAAGCTGGTAAACTCTTGATCGATCACAAACAAACAGCAAAATTCATCCGGATCTTTGTAGTTCGATTTGAAGTTTTGTTCATCCTCAATTAATCCTCTTTGAGTAAACTCCTCCAGAAATGAAGCATAATAATGCCAATCATTTTCTGCCTGAAATGCCTCTATCAACACCTGCCCAATCGGTTGGTTTACCAGGCACATGGGAAAGATGGGGTGTTGCGAAAACTCCTGTTTTCGAATGGCATAAGAGGCCTCTTTAAGCGGCTCAGCAACCTTCACGAAATCAGAGGACACCCTACCGATTTGTTTTGGGTCTAATTCAGGATCATTTTGCATTTGCTTAACTTTCGTCTATCTGTTCTGCAAAGAAAGGTTGATTTAGACTGACTTCATCTTTTTTTCTGCATGCATTGTTGCTCAGCTCATGATAAAGCAACTATATCGAGCAAAGACTCATCATACGTTCACATGAAGAAGGTGCTAATTCTGGTTTCTACCCTGCTGTTGAAAAGTGCAAGTCATGGATGTTTCATTGTTTTTTCCAACAGCAATGGTAAAGTGCTCGTGGGTAATCACGAGGACTGGTTTAAAGAAGATGCCATCATGCAGGTTCTGCCACCTAGTGATAAGCGCTACGGGTCGGTCATTTTTTCATTTTCAAACGAGGGCTGGGCGCAGGGAGGAATGAATGAGCATGGTCTTTTCTTCGATGCTGCCTACACTCCACTCAACCCCTTAGTAAATCCGGAAGGCAAGCCAAAATTTCCCGGCTACATCTGGCAAGAGGTGCTGGATCGGTGCCAGAACGTAGAAGAAGCCTTGGAGCTTCTGCAAAAATTCCATCTTCCTTCACTCAATGAAGCACACATTGTACTGGCAGATGCGCAAGGAAATTCAGCGATTCTTGGTTCAAATGACGGACTATTAGGGATTATAAAGAACTCCAATAATCAAATCCAAACCAATTTCAGCAAATGGACCAACCAAGATTCTGCAACGTGCTGGAGGTATGAGTATGCCCACCGGTTTACGACTGACCATTCCATAACTTCTGAAAAAGAAATGTTGAAACTGCTGCAGCAGACGCATCAGGAGGAACTCACCGTCTACACCAACATTTACAACCTAAAAGAGAAAAAGATCACTACCTATTATAAGCGAAAATTTGATCAACCAATCTCGACCTCTCTGGACCGTTTATTTGAACGTGGAAAATGCAGCTACCTGCTCAGTGACTGGTCCGAAGAAGCAGTTAACTGTGCGAACTTCAATCATCAGATAACGCTTTCAGGTACTTTACTTAATGAAGACTCTCTACCACTCTCTTTTGCGACGGTCAATGTAACCGGGACCTCACAGGGAATTGTTGCTGACGGTGATGGCACCTACTCGCTTTCGATCAGTCGGGAGTTGATCAATGATTCGATCACTTTTTCCTATTTGGGTTACCAGCCCATCACAATCCCGATCGTGGAAGCAGCGAAAGAAGATACTCTTGTTATGTTTCCATCCTCAGTCCTGCTTGAAGAGGTCGTTGTTGAAAAAAATAGCTATCGCAAAAGAAAGCGGCTAGGATACATGAAAGGCGACGATGGGATCATCCCGCTGGACGTCCGCAATGGCGGTGGAGAAGTGGCGATTTTACTGCAGGCGCCAACAGCTGGTTTTTATGTGGACGAGGTCCATTTTCGTTTGATGTACAATTCGAAAGACACCTTGAAGTTTCGTCTTCACCTTTATTCCTATGACTCCACCAGCAATACTCCCGGGAAAGAACTGCTATCTAAAAATATTGTATTGCAGAAAAACGAAAAACGTTTTGGTTGGGTGCGATTCGATATTTCGGAGTACAATGTCTTCCTACGAAAGAACAGCTTTTTTCTCAGCCTGGAATGGATTGATGATCAAAGCACCAGAGAAAGGTTATCCTCCAGTTTACGTTCGTGGGAGCAATGGAAAATGGTGGAATACCAAAATGGGAATGTTGCTGTGGAATTATTGAAAAAAGAAAAAGGAGTGCCCATTTCCCTAAAATACCATGGCAATATGATGAAATGGGAAGGTTGGAACACCATGCCTCCCTTTACCGGTCTCATGGTGGAGCTAGGAAAAAAAGACAAAACTCGAAATTTTCGGACTTTTGAAAAGAAGAACCTGCATGCTCCCTGGGAAGAAAAAGAGCTCACATTAAATGCCGTCGTAGTGGTCAGCTATTAGTACAGATATTCGAAACCTTAAGGAACAAATAGCTAAGCTTCGCGTATGTTTCAGGGCAGCCATTGGCATTCAACAGACTCACTACAATGAAAAAAGCACTAGCTATTTTAGGATCATTAGGGATCGTATTTGCTTTACTGGCCTGGAAATTCTTAGAGATTGGACCTCCACAAAGTGCCTATGAAAAAGTGCTAGAGGAGGCAGAAATAACCACGATGATGGCAAAGTATGGGGTCCCAGGCGTAAGCTTCGGTATCATTAAAGATGGAAAGCTGGATTGGGCCAAAGGATACGGAGTATTACAGAGTGGCTCCAATGAAAAAGTCGATGCGGAAACATTATTTTCTGTGGGGTCCATCAGCAAGGTGGGTGCTGCCATAATAAGCTTGAAACTGCAGGAAGAGAAGCAGCTTGACATTGATGTAGATGTAAATGAATACCTTGTTTCATGGCAGGTTCCTGAAAATCAATTTACGCTCGAAAACCCGGTCACACTTAGGCGCATCATGTCCCATACGGCAGGGCTCACTGTCCACGGATTTGCAGACTTTGGTCCAGGTGAAGCCTTACCGACCACTGTACAGGTTTTAAACGGCGAGGGGCCGGCCAAAAATCCCAGGGTCTTCGTAGATGTTCCCATTGGAAGTATGTTTCGTTATTCAGGCGGCGGGACTACCGTGGAACAAATGATCATTGAAGACCTCACCAATCAGCCATTTTTTGAAGCCGCACAAAAGCTCTTGTTTGAGCCATTGGGCATGGAACGAAGCAGCTATGAAAATCCACTTCCGACTAGCTGGGGAAACATTGCCAAAGCACACAATCGGGCAGGAACTCCTGTTGCATTGCCCAGAGGCTATCAAAGCATGCCTGAAGCCGCTGCCTCCGGATTATGGACCAACCCTACCGATCTCTCCAAACTCATGATAATGCTCATGCAGGCTTACAAGGGGGAAGATTCTTATCTGCATCAGTCGACGGTGGCAGATATGATGACACCGGTCCATCCGAGCAACTTTGGACTCGGCCCCAGAATTAGTAATGAGGCCGGAGATCTCCGATTCAGACATGGAGGTGCCAACGATTCCTACCGTGCCCGATTTATTGGTTCAATGACAACTCAAAACGGAATGATCATTTTCACCAATGGGACGGCAGGAAATGACCTCATCAACGAACTGGTTGCAATCCTTGAGCCACTGGTTTTTTGAAAGAGGGCTGAGATGTACCATCTAGGATTTTTCTCAACATCGCCACGCTAAAACCCTC
>CAZQDI010000170.1:0-8955 GCA_964591785.1 uncultured Roseivirgaceae bacterium | reverse complement strand
TTACTTCCGTACAGGCGGTTTACGTACCTGCGGATGACTTGACTGACCCTGCTCCCGCCACCACTTTCGCTCACTTGGATGCAACAACAGTACTTTCAAGAAAGATTGCTGAGCTGGGGATTTATCCTGCAGTGGATCCATTGGATTCAACTTCACGAATCCTAAGTGCGGATATTCTTGGAGATGAGCATTACGACTGTGCTCAGCGAGTAAAAGAAATTCTACAACGATACAAAGAGCTTCAAGATATCATCGCCATCCTGGGTATGGATGAACTATCCGATGAAGACAAAGAAGTGGTGCACAGAGCAAGAAGAGTACAACGATTCTTATCGCAGCCATTCCACGTTGCAGAGCAGTTTACCGGTCTTCAAGGGGTACTTGTGGATATCAAGGATACGATCAAAGGATTTAACATGATCATGGATGGTGAACTGGATCATTTGCCTGAAGCTGCTTTCAACCTCGTGGGTACGATTGAGCAGGCAATTGAGAAAGGTGAGAAACTAATGGCAGAAGCAAACGCTTAATTTTCTAACATCCCTCTGCCACTGCGCATAGGTCAACAATAAAAAGAAAGATGTTTTTAGAAATAGTAACACCAGACGAAAAAGTATTTGAAGGGGAAGTGATGCATGCGACCTTTCCTGGAGCTGATGGATCATTCCAGGTATTGAACAACCATGCTGCCATGGTATCGGTGCTAGGTAAAGGGGACATCAAATACCAACAGGAAAAACAAAAAGAAGTACATCTTCTGGTTGAAGGAGGTGTGGTTGAGGTCATCAACAATAAGGTGAATGTCCTAGTAGAAAAGATTCATCAGGACTAGGACGCCAACAAATGAATTGATTGAAAGCCCTTACATCGTGAAGGGCTTTTTTATTTCTTCTCCGCCTCTTCGCTCATGATTTTTTTCCAATTCGTACTTTCCTTTCCAAGGATGCTTTCTACCTTTTCTACAAAGAGGTGAAAAGCCTTGTTTTCGTCGTCCAGGTTGTAGGGTGAGGTTTTGGTCTGGAAAAGATATTTCTCACGTTTTAGGTTTTCACTCGTACCTCTGTACTCCAGCCAGTTGTCCTGAAATTTATAGAGACCCAACACCCCTTCAGAGACGGCAATGAGGACGCCCATAAGTCCGATGAGTATACTTGCGTATTCCCAATCCATGCTCGAGAGGAAGGGAATACTTACTGCGAGAATGATGGTCACTAGTTTAAAGAACTTAAATCTCTGTTGGTTGTAGGCACTCTTGGAGCGGTAATAGCTAAGTTGTCCTTTGACTCGATCGGTCATGTAAGTGTCTGGATCAATTGAAATCGGCTCTGTTTTATGGTCTTTCACTGATTTGGTATTTAGGTAGTGAGTGAAGGTATTATTTATCTTACAGAATTGAAATACCCATTATGCGGTAGTTTTTGGCCTTGATCGACCAAATTAATTTTTTCAAGACCTCAGGCAACCAAATGTCTTGAAACTACATTCTACGGAAAATGGACATCAAACCTCTCATAGAAAGAAGCAAAGCAGGTAACAGAAATGCACAACAGCAGCTGTATCAAAAGCTTACTATTCCAATGATGGGAGTGTGCCTTAGGTACATGAAGAATCAGCAAGATGCTGAAGATGTTCTACTAGAAGGCTTTTATAAAGTTTTTAGCAATCTGGAAAAGTTTACTTACGAAAGTGAGATAGCCTTTTTTGGTTGGGTGAAACGGATCATGATCAATGAGTCATTAATGAAGTTGAGAAAGAACAAAGACATTCAACTAATGGCAATCAATGAAGATTTAGACGAGGAGGTTGACATTTCACCGCTGGAAGGTCTCAATACTGCGTACTTACTAAATCTTATTCAGTCCATACCAGTTGGGTACCGTACCGTCTTTAATTTATATGAGATCGAAGGGTTTACTCATGAGGAAATTGCAGAAAAACTTGGCATTTCGAAGGGAACCTCTAAGTCCCAGCTTTTTAAAGCGAAGAAATTATTAAGAGAAAAATTGACCACAAAAGATTCTGGCTATGGAGCATAGAGCATTATCAAATAAGTTAGACAGTCTTTCCTACGGCGACTTGCAAATCCAATTTGACGAGGGAAGAATGTGGGAGAAACTGGAGGCACGATTAGATCATCAAAAAGCCCCTTTTCCTTACCGATGGATGGTGGCTGCTGCTGTATTCCTGGCAGTTTTCTTTTTACCACTGACACTCCTCAAGGAAAACTTGACTACCTACCCAACGTCGGTTGCGGGTGTGGAACCCATAGGTCTCCCTCTTGAAAGTTTGACCATCGATGCCAGTTCAGCCATGACGTCATCGGAAGACCCGAGTGTCCGCCCTTCGGTGATGACCACTGCTTCCTTGCCCAGCAGGGGGGTTAGCACAGTTCCGATCGTTTTGCAGATTCCTGAACTGGAACTTACGAGGGTACCTTCGGTCACTACAGAAAAAATAAAACCGCAATTCGCGTTAGAAGACATCTCAGTCATACAGTCGAACCTTAGGAAGGCCTCTGTCAATGACTTGAGACTGGCAAAAGGGAAAAGAATGTCAATCAGTGCACAATGGCAATCTTCAGCTTTTGAGGAATCCACTGAAAATTCCGAACAAGCCGTAACTATTAAACTCAATGAAACACGCCAAAACAAACAGAATAAGCCCTGATCGGGTACTTTCAAAACAACGGCGTACTTCTTAGAACTAAATCACATTTATCATGAAATTAATTAGCATTTATATACTAATTCCGGCACTGCTATGCGCAAGCCAATTGCTAGGACAAGGTGGTAATCCACTTGAACTAAGAACAGATTATCCAGACACGTTGACGCTCACTACGGACAACAAAAACGAGGTGCTATTCATGTTCAATCGCTTGGGTCGAGATAAGCAATACTTCAATACTGAGTTGTGGAAGTCCATGCTGGGAGTGATGGAAACTGCCATCGAAAGATCCACAGTGACCAATGGAGTCTTGGTGACCTACCATAACAATGGAGATGGAGAAAATGAAGCGGTCAAGATCACGATTAAAGAGCTCGAAAATCCTGAAAACACCTTCATTATTGGGAAAGATGAAATAAAGGAAAAACTTGCATCACGGATTGAATTCCTGATAATTCAACCCAAGGTGGCAGTATCCTTTTCCATTTCAAACAGCAGTGACCTGGAAGAGATAAAGGCTATCGATGTAGAAACAATCTGGACCCAGATCCAAACCAAATTCGATGATCATGGCAAAAACAACCTGTATCGGGGTACGGGCGACATTAAGTATGGGACGGTCACCATCGATGGGATCTCAGCCTACAGAAAGAGGCTGGATAACCTGGAACTCACCTTTGTAGGAGTAGGGCTTGGCTTTTATCGGGATCGATTTGTCCCCGATATTGGAAGTAAGGTAGCATTCAAGATGCACAACCGACATGGGAAGGAATGGATCGACTTCGGGGTGTTGTACACCAATCAGTTTTTCTACTCAAGGGACGAAGCTGGCGACTTCAACCTCAGCCCCAATGGTTGGCTTACGGTATTTACCAAATTTCACGCTCCAAGTGGAGATAAGTTTGGGCTTGGAGTAGGTGGACTCATCCATCGCAAGGGAGATTTTTATAATGGCAGTACCTATAAGGTGTCGGTTTATGGTAAGGAAGCAGGTACGAGGTTCACTTTTTCTCCCGAGTTTGTCTTTACCGATAATTTTAAAGATTTCTTTCCGGCACTTAGGATTGGACTATCTTTTTGATCTGTCCGACAGGAACCTCGACTTCTTGTAGATCAAGCATGGAATTGATCAGACTCACCTTCTCAAATGCATCCAGATCATCAATGATTATGGGTGCTTCTTTTATTTGATCACTGTGCAGGAGTTGCTGTCTCTTGATTCCATTGAGTAGCGGGGTATCCGGAGTAAGCCATCTCCGTCCATCCCAAAATACCAGGTTAAAATACGACCCATCAGTGATTTTATTACCCATGGTGATGATGATGTCGTCGGCTGAACCCCGGTTCACCATGGCATTGATCCTTGATCTGTCTTCATATTTATAAGAGTAGTCGAACGGCTCACTGGCTACCAGTTGCAAGGATTGGATCTTTCGCGGAATATATTCCGAATACTCGATGTCGTAGTGCAGATCTTCATCGTCCACATCGTAGACCAGTCGTACCTTGTAGGTACCCTCCAACGTTAAGGGAGGTAGTATTTTTTCAAGCTCCACCGGGGAACCTCCCGGCATAAATTGCCGGACAGTTTGGGTCAGTCTCTTTTGATGTAGGGTCAGGTTGTGATAGCTTCCGTCCTTGTACCGAATACTTTCTATGAATCGCATGGTTTTCTATCTGGTTAAAATTCTAACTTTAACCTTGAAATACCCTAAAAACCAATCAAAATGTTTCGTTTCGTCATTCTATCACTCATTCTTCTGTCTGTCATCCCTGTCTCTGCTCAGAAATGGCTCAATAAACTCAAGGAAAAAGTAGAAAATACCATAGATAATGGAGGACTCGTGGGGCAAGGAAGATCGAAGCAGTTGGAAAAGGATACTTCGAATTACAACTACATTTTTTCGCAAGGCAACCGTGCTTCTTTTTTTGCCAATCGGGATGGAAAAGAGAGCATCTTACTTACTGCAAGCAAAAACTATGAAGACGAAGAAGGCAATTCGATCCAGTTGGAGACCTACGAAAAGGTTTTTGATGCCAATCGGGCTGGTGAAAATTCCATGTATATCAACGCCAAGTTGGCCAACTTCAATTTCGCACAGGCACTTGGGCTGATGACCAACGATGCTGGAATCCTTAACCTGGCCTTTGATTCAGCCTTCAACATCTCCAGGTTAGTCAATATGGATACGCTTATTGCAGCAGAAAAATATGCGTTAGGGAAGACCATTGCCAACTATTCAATTTTGACCCATGCGCAAGGTAGGTACAACCTATCGAAAGACTTTCTCCTGGAGACCAGCAGGTATTTCGAAACGGAGATTGGGGCAGGTTCCATTGCGCTGGCATCCATCTACTGCAACCTGGGTGTAGTGGATCAATCCCAGGGAAGCTTCACGGAAGCAGAGAAATATTTTAACAAGTCATTGGAGATTCTAAGAAGAAAAGGGCGAGCGAGTTCGCTCAGTTATGCCATAGCATTGAACAACAAGGCGCTGCTATACAATGAGATCGGACAATTCTCTGAAGCCATATCGACCATTCAACAAGCCATTTACATTGCCGATGGTGAATTGAGAAGTAAAGGCCGGGACAATGTCAGTTTTAAAATAAATAAGGGATTGATCCATTACTCTGCGGGTGAATACCCTGAAGCCGAAAAAATCTTCCGTGAGGTGATCGAACTGAAAAAGAAGCGGATGGCAGAAAATCAAACCGACGTAGCTAACGTGAAAAACTACCTGGCAGCCACTTTAATGGCTACCGGCAATACCGGCGAGGTAAATTCCCTGCTGAACGATGCCTTAAGTGTTTTTAAGAAAAAATACTCTGCTGAGCACCCTGCTTATGTGAAAACGAAGCACAACCTGGGGCGATACTATCTGACAACGGGCAACTACGGCAGTGCCGCTACGGTGCTGCAAGAAGTGAACACCACGTATCAGAACTTTTTCGGAGAAAATCACCCCGATTTCCTGAGCTCGTTAGAAGATCTGGCAGTGGTGGCATGGAAGCAGGGAAACCGCTCTACAGCAAGGGCCAGATTCGACCAGGTGGTAAAAAGTAATCTTACACTGGTGGAGCAATACTTTGGCGCCATGAGTGAATACGAGAAGAGCCAGTATTGGGCCAAAGTGCGACCTTCCTTGTTAAAATACTATGCTTTTGCCGTAGAGAATGGTACAGCCGATCCACAGCTATTGACAGAAATGTATAATCTGCACTTAAAGACCAAAGGAGTGCTCTTAAGTGCCTCAGCGAAAGTTCGGGAACAGATTCTTTCCAGCTCGGACGAGCAGCTTCGGGATACGTATCAGGAATGGGTGAAGATGAAGGAAGATTTACTGCTATACTATTCGTATTCCAAGGCCCAGCTCACCGAGCTTAAGATCGATGTGCCTGCGGTGGAAGCAAAAGCCAACCAACTGGAGAAAGATCTGAATCGCATGTCTTCGGAATTTGCTGCCTCCAATAAGCTGCCTACAACTTCCCTCGAGGACATCAAGTCGAAATTGGGAGCCACCGACGTGGCGGTCGAAATCATCGGTTACCCTGAATTTGCCAACAGCTTTACAAGCAATAAAAACTATGCCTTCCTCCTTGCGAGTCCCGGTACAGTGCATCCGGAGTTGGTCGTGCTGGAAGGCGGCCAGGACCTCGATACCAAGTATGCAAAGGCGTACCTAAACATGGTCAAGCTGAAGTCGACGGATCGAATCACCTATCAGAAATTTTGGAAGCCGGTCGATGAAAAACTATCAGGGAAGTCCAACGTTCACCTGGCATTGGACGGTATTTACTTTCAGGTAAATGTAGGGGCCCTACAACGGCCTGACGGCTCCTTCGTTTCTGACGCCTTCAATCTGCACTTGTACTCCAGCACCCGCGATCTTGTTAAGCCAAAAAGCCTAAGTGCCCGGGCCAAGAAAGCTAATTTCTTTGGCAATCCTTATTTTGGTTCAAAGGGCTTGATTGCCCCGCTTCCGGGCACCAAAACCGAGATTGAGGCAGTCAGTCAGATCACGGAAAGTCGTGGGTACGCTACTTCTACATTTACTCAAAGGGAAGCTACTGAAGCAAATTTTAAAGGGATCCAGTCGCCTTCGCTGTTGCACATCGCCACCCATGGGTTTTTCTTGCCGGAGAGCCAAACGTCCGGAGAAAAGGTTTTTGGAGTAGATGTGACGGAAGCAAAAGATAATCCACTATTACGGTCCGGGTTGATGCTGACAGACGCAGAAGCCACGATGACGGAAGGCACGCAGGGGACAGAAGTCAATACGACCAACAATGGAATACTCACTGCCTATGAGGTGATGACGCTGGACTTAAATGCGACCGATTTGGTGGTGCTCAGTGCTTGTGAGACAGGGCTTGGTGAAATCAAATCTGGTGAGGGAGTTTACGGTCTGCAGCGCGCCTTCCAGGTGGCCGGTGCAGAAGCTGTCGTCATGAGTTTGTGGAAGGTGAGTGACGATGCCACTCAGAAGTTGATGACCTCATTTTATCAGAACTGGATGGGAGGCAAGCCGAAGGAGGAAGCCTTTTTTGCTGCTCAAAAATCCTTGCGAACCAACTACCCCGAGCCGTACTACTGGGGCGCCTTTGTGATGATGAATTGATGGGGAGGAAATTGTTCTTGCTCTTTGACTAAGTCGCTGCTCCATGGATGGATGCCCATGGTCCACCAGAGGTAAATAGGTAGAATAAACTTAGCTTGCCCCGAATGCAGCTATCACAACGAAGCTAGCCATTCCGTCGGACCCCCCAGAAGATCACAACTCCACTGGTAAGGAACATCAGCAGACCGTAGATGACGGGGACAATGGCATATTCGGTATTCAGGAGGATGCCAGTGGCAATTGCAATGGCCAAAGTTCCGTTTTGGATGCCGCTTTCGATGGCAATAGATATCCCCTGTCGGGCACTCAATTTGGTCAATGCAGCGATCCCGAATCCCATGCCCATCGTAAGTAGGTTAAGAATCAGGGTAATAACTCCGGCTTCCTGGGCGAATGGAAAAATGTTGTCCTTCTCTTTGATCACTACACCTGCAAGCACCAACACAAAGATGATTCCGGATGCCTTCCTGACTGGGGCCTCCATCCGAAGTGCAAAGTCCCCTTTTTTGGCTTTGAGCAGCATGCCTAAGGAAACCGGAATAATCACCACGACGAATACCTGCAACATGGTGCCTATGACATCCAGTTGGATCATGGTGTTGCTGCCAAGCACCGTCTTGAGGCCCAGGTTGATGATAAATGGGATGGAGAGGATGGTCACGAAGCTGCTGATGGCTGTCAGACTGATGGAAAGGGCTGTATCTCCTTTGGCAAGGTGCGTGATGAGATTGGAGGTAGGCCCGCCGGGACATGCGACCAGAATCACAATCCCGATGGCAATCTCTGGCCTGAGATCCACAAGAGCAATGAAGAGAAAACCGATCGTAGGCAAAAGAATCAACTGGTTTAAGAGCCCAATGAGGATGGCTTTCGGTTCGATGAAGACCCTTTTGAAATCATCTAAGGTGAGTGATAGCCCCATACCAAACATGATGATGATCAAGGAAGCTGCAAGAACAATGGTGGTAACGGGCATGATGGGTTAGATAGTTGGTCCTTGCTAAAGTACATCATTCAGGAGTTTTACCTTTTTTACCTTTTTGGACCAATCACATCTCAGCTTCGATTGCTACAAGTACTTTCCACTCAAAGTATATCCGTTCTATTGTTCTGAGTGTTTTATCAATTGTAGGAATGGTCTTTGACCTACAATAAGATGTAGCTTGTCGAAAGGATTCATATGACCTATTTTTTTGCAAAAAAAAGAAAAAGGCTTCGGATTAAGAAGCCTTTGTATACTAGATTTTGTGTTTAAAATTTAAGTAAACTTGACGGAAGAAAATTAAAATAACATCGTTTTAAGTATCTGGCCTTTTTGCCAAATTGAGTAGGCTTGAATGCCAGTCTGAAATGCGGATGGTCATTATTCCCAATTACTATTTCACCTTCCTTAATTCGAAACTTGTAAGCATTTAGTAAAGATGGTTTTCTGAGAATCGCGCGCAATTCATTACAAACTTTTTGATGTTCAATAGAATCAACCGCTGATACTCTATGAAGCCCACCATGAAAACGCAACCTAGAGTTACCTGTAAATTCATTCTCGGAAAGGATAGGAGCCCTTACAGGTAAGCCCTCTTTTGTATACGTCGGTCCGGGATGGTGATGGAATTGATCATCCTTCATTAATTCCAGCTTTTTCTTTGAGAACCTATCCAAAATTATA
>CAZQDI010000169.1:0-8962 GCA_964591785.1 uncultured Roseivirgaceae bacterium | reverse complement strand
CTCAAAAAGATCAGAAAATACTTCAGAACGCTATTAAGGGATCCAAAAAACAAAGAATATCAAGACAAAATTCACTACGAACTCGCTGGATTTGAGCTAAAAAATGGAAACCTTGACGAGGCGATCAGGGAGTACAAATTGTCGGTCAGAAGCAGCACAAACAACAATCGACAGAAGGGGTACTCGTACTGGAGTCTCGGGAAGATCTATTATGACTCGGTAAAAAATTACACCCTCGCAAAAAGCTATTACGATAGCACTGTAAGTACACTACCTAGTGATGAAGAATATTTTGAAGAGATCAAAAAGAGGCAGGAGATATTGGTAGATTTTGTCGAACAAGTAGTGACTATCCACAAAAACGATAGTCTTCTGCACCTGTCCACCTTATCTCAAGATTCATTGATGGCAATTGCCACTCGCGTCATCGCAAGTAAGCGAGAAAAAGAAAAGAAGCGGAAAGAAAAGGAAAAGCAAGCCGCGATAAATCGAGCAAGAAATATCACGGAGCAAAATGGAGATAATATTATCTCTACCGCGCAAGGCGGGTCCACCTGGTATTTTAACAATCAAAACCTGGTTTCCAAGGGAATCGGCGAATTCAAAAGGAAGTGGGGCGATCGAAGTCTTGAGGACGATTGGAGAAGGTCCAGCAAGAGTGGAATCAGTGAAGATGATGAACCCATTGCTGACAATGTTGTCTCAGAAGCCACCGGTGAGGTTGCGGACGTTCCATTGGAAGAGGAAGCCTTACAACTGCTCTCGAGCATCCCCAAATCTGATGAAGAAAAACAAAAACTGCTGGACGCGGTGGAAGTCGCGTACTTCAATCTTGGAAACATTTATAATTTCAGATTGGAGGAAGATCAAAATGCAATCGTATCCTTTGAGACGCTGCTGACGAGATTCCCTGAAACAAATTATAAACCAGAAGCCCTCTACCAGTTGTTTCTTTTGTTAAAGAAGTCCGACATAGCTGCTTCTGAATCCTTCGGACAACAACTAAAAGATGAATTTCCTGAAACGATCTATGCAAAACTGGTAGACAACCCAAACTATAGGGAAGAGAGTTTTGCGGCAACTTCGCAATTGAAGAGTTTGTATAAAAAACTTTATGCCCGTTACACGTTGCAAAGATATGACGGTATTGAGAACAGTGTCGATAGCGCCTTACAAATTCACCCCGAGAATGAGTTTAGCGACAATATCGCTCTGCTGAGAGTACTTGCAATCGGGCATTTGGAAGAGGAAAGGAGGTACCAGTATGAACTTAACGAATTCATTAAGCAATATGAAGAAAGTGATGTCCTCGAATACGCTACAAGCCTTGCAAACGCTTCTGAGAATTTTCAGCAGGCTAGATACAACAGCGGGAAAACAAGGTATGTTGCTTTTTTTGAGCAGAAACATTTCTTTGTGGTGGTTTATAATATCGTCGGCACCCTTACCACTGACGTCCCAAAAGCAGTTGACGAATATCTATCCGCAAATAGCTTTGACGGGCTTAACACGGGCAATCTTGTGTTAAGTGATAGCAAGTCAATGATTTTTATCGATTCCTTTCCAGGTAAACCTGGCGCTCAGGCCTTCATGACATCATTCAACAATCAAATAGATTTGGATTCAAAATTCAAAGGACAAAAGTTTGATATATTCGTAATAACTGAGGATAACTTTGATTTATTCTACAAAACAAAGGACATTAACTCCTATTTAAATTTCTTCGACAAGCACTATCAATGAGGTATAAGGTCATTAAAATTTTAGTTCGGGTCTTTTGGATTTTTTTGATAATCCTCATCTTTGGCATTTTTGCCACATTCCAAATGGTCAAAAATGATGCGTTTGGATGGTTCGGAGGATTGCCAAGCCTACAAGCTCTAGAAAGACCTGATCCCGACCTTTCATCGGAGTTGATCAGTGCTGATGGGGTTTCCTTAGGGAAGTACTTTAGAAAAAATCGCACGCCTGTCACCTATGAAGAACTATCACCTGAAATAGTCAACACCTTACTGGTGACAGAAGATATTAGGTTCAAAAACCATTCCGGTATAGACTTGAGAGGATTGATTAGGGCGGTCGTTGGGAAACTAACAGGATCTTTTAGAGGAGGTGGTAGTACAATTACCATGCAATTGGCCGAAAACCTCTACAAAACAAATAGCGATCAACAGGGAACATTATACGATTTTTCTGCGGGGTTAGGTGCTATTATCACTAAGGTGAAGGAGTGGATCATTGCCGTTCAGCTGGAAAAATCTTATACCAAAGAAGAAATTTTAGCGATGTACCTCAATACGATTGAATATGGGAGCAACTCCTATGGAATCAAAGTAGCGGCACAAACTTTCTTCAACAAACTACCCTCTCAATTGGACTACCAGGAATCTGCTAGCTTGGTAGGTTCCATTAACAAGCCAACAGCATTTAATCCGGTGTACAATCCGGAAAGAGCACAAAGAAAGCGAACTGAAGTGCTATACAATGTTTACAAGTACGGCCTGATTGACAGGGAACTATACGATTCGCTTAATAATAAGGAGCTGTCCCTAAACTACCTGGTTGAAAGTCAAAATGAGGGACTCGCCACTTATTTTAGAACAGTTGCGAAAAACTATTTGGTCAATTGGTCCAAAGAAAACGGATATGATTTGTTCGAAGATGGACTCAAGATCTATACTACAATTGATAGCAGGATACAACACTATGCCGAGGAAGCAATTGCAAGTCACATGGACACCCTGCAACAGATTTTTGATGCGCATTGGTCCGAAGGTAACCCGTGGATCGATGATGAAAACAAGGAACTGCCGGATTTTCTAAATAATGCAATGAAGAGGACACAAGCCTATCGTTCGCTAAGGTCAAGATACGGGGCAGAGAGTGATTCGATCGATTATTACCTGAATCAAAAAAAACGCATGAAGGTGTTCTCGTGGCAGGGGGAGATTGATACGGTATTTAGTTCGTATGACTCCTTGGATTATTACAAAAGATTTCTTCAGGCAGGGTTTATGGCTATGGACCCAAAAACAGGCTACATAAAAGCATGGGTTGGTGGTATTAACCACAAATATTTCAAATATGACCATGTAAAACTTGGCAAACGCCAACCCGGATCAACCTTCAAACCGTTTGTGTACACAGCTGCGCTGGACAACGGTTGGTCCCCTTGTCAGACGGCCGTAGACGCAGCGGTATGTTTTGAATTGCCGGGCCAGGATCCACCAGAATGGTGTCCTGACAATTCGAACAATAAGTTCTCCGGAGAAATCATGACCTTCAGACAAGCCATGTCGCAATCTGTCAATAGCATTACGGCCTGGATCATGAACAAAATAGGTCCTTCTATTGTCGTTGATTATGCCAAGCGTCTGGGAATAGAAAGTTCGCTTGATGCTGTTCCATCATTATGTCTTGGAGCAGGAGGGGATGTTTCCATTTATGAACTGGTTGGGGCTTATTCAACATTCGTTAACAAAGGAAACTTTATTAGGCCTTATTATATCTCGAGAATCGAGGATAAAAATGGCAATGTCGTCAGGCAGTTCATTCCAGATGAAAGAGAGGCAATCAATGAGGAAACAGCCTATCTAATGTTGCATATGTTAAAGGGTACTGTTGAAATTGGAACGGGTCGAGGATTAGACCTTTCATTGAAACTTGATAACGAGATTGGAGCTAAAACCGGCACCACACAGAATGCCTCTGACGGTTGGTTTATGGGCATTACGAAAGATCTCGTCGCCGGAACTTGGGTCGGTGGAGACGATAGGGGTATCCGGTTCAGAAGTTGGGTGTTAGGTCAAGGAGGGAGAACCGCAATGCCCATTTGGGAAGAATTCATGATTAAGGTTTATGCGGATGAGAGTCTTGGATATACCAAAGGACCATTTGAGCGACCAACAAATCAGCTGGAAACCGTTATCGACTGTGATTTGTATGATACGAATCAAGACCCATCAGACACCACTCAATATGATATTGTAGAGGAAGGTGACTTTATGTAATGGGGATTCAAAGGTTCCACAAAAACGAATATCTCAATCTGCCCGACAAACCAGGTATCTACAAGTTTTACGACGAGGATGATATCGTCATCTATATAGGTAAAGCCAAAAATCTTAAGAAAAGAGTCTCCAGCTATTTCACCAAGACCAACTTAGAGAATAGAAAAACGTTCCGGCTTGTTTCTGAAATTATTCAAATTGAATATATCATTGTTTCCTCAGAGTTCGATGCGCTGCTTTTGGAAAATAACCTTATAAAAGAGCATCAGCCTAAGTATAATATCCTACTAAAGGATGATAAGAGTTTCCCCTCAATTTGTGTTACGAAAGAAAAATTCCCAAGAGTCTATTCAACAAGAAGAATAGATCATGCTGTTGGTGAGTATTTTGGCCCTTATTCCAGCGTCAAGGCAATGAATGGAGTATTGGATTTGATTCGTAAGCTCTACACGATTCGTACTTGCAAGTTTAATCTGTCTCAGAGCAACATTGAAAAAAAGAAATTCAAAGTTTGCCTGGAGTATCACCTAGGTAATTGCCTGGGACCATGTGAAGGATTGCAGAATGAAACAGATTACTTAGGTGACATCAGAAGTGCCAAGGAAATACTTAAGGGACGAATTTCAATCGTTAGTAGGTCTTATAAAGAAAAAATGCAGTCTGCGGCAGCTAATCTCAACTATGAATTGGCGCAGGTTTATAAGGAAAAGTTTGATCTACTTGAAAAATTTCAATCGAAATCATTGATTGTAAGCCATAAGATCACACAAACAGATGTATTTACGATGATCAATAGAGGAGAAAACACCCTGCTCATTAATTACCTAAAAATCGAAAACGGTGCAATCGTGAATTCGGAGTCTGTAGAAGTTAAGACCAAGATTGAAGAAAATGATCTAGAGGTATTTAGGTTCACTATCTTCGACCTTAGAAAAAAATTCAATAGTGAGAATCCGGTCATTATTTCAAATCGTGAAATTGAACCCTGGGAAGGAGTAGAAGTCTTGGTTCCCAAAATTGGAGATAAGAAAAAGCTCGTTGAATTATCTGTCAAAAACCTTATGTTTTTGATAAAAGAAAAGTCAAATAAAACAAGCATTCCCAATCAAGCAATCTTACAGAGACTGATGGAAGACCTCAATCTACAGGATCTTCCACTGCACATTGAGTGTTTTGACAATTCGAATATCCAAGGATCCAATCCCGTGGCTTCTATGGTCTGCTTTAAGAATGGAAAGCCCTCCAAAAAAGACTATCGCAGATTCAATATCAAAACAGTAGAAGGGCCGGACGATTTTGCATCAATGAAAGAAATAGTGGGGCGCAGGTATCACTTCCTTAAGGAAGAAGAATTGAACTACCCCAATCTTATTGTAATCGATGGTGGCAAGGGTCAATTGAAGTCGGCATGTGATGCTTTGAGAGAGCAAAATCTATATGGTGAAATACCCATCATTGGCATTGCCAAGCGCCTAGAGGAGATTTACTTCCCTGAGGATCAATACCCTCTACATATAAGTAAGAAATCAACTTCGTTGAAATTATTGCAACAGATAAGAGATGAAGCTCACCGATTTGCCATTACTTTCCATCGTTCAAAAAGAAGTAAGCAAGCCATCAAATCATCACTTGACGACCTTTCAGGAATCGGTGATCATACTAAAAACAAACTCTTGAGTGAATTCGGCAGTATCCTAAGAATTAAGCAATCAAGTGAAAAAGATCTCATAGACTTGATTGGCAATTCAAAGGCACAAATCATTTTAGAAGCCATAAAAAAAGGGCAGCTCTAAGCTTCCCTTTCCTTCATTTTTTTGGATCAGAATTAGTAATCCTTTACACATCGACAACTATTCCGATGCCAGTTTCCGATAACGCTGTGATAGACTTCAGTTGAACCTTTTTGGACAGATACAAGACCTGAAGTGTTTTCAGATTTCTTTTCGGAATCCCAGTAGTTTCCACTGATTCCTATGTTCTTAAAGACACTACCAGGGTCACCAAAACCTCCTAGGGTAAGATTTAACCCGCTTTCACCGTCTTTCTGCAGTGCAGACCCAGCTTGTCTTATTCCATCATAGGTTTGAAACAAGAGATTCCATTCACCAATGGTTGGGACATGCCATCCTTCTGGACAAGCTGCAACAGCTGCTTCAAAAGTGTAAAGCCTACCATAAGCTTCGCAGTAGGCAGGTTCATCTTTATAGCAGTACGAATCTGGCACTTCAAAGTTAAGATTTTGAGCCATCCAGGTTCTTTTGATGAATACACCACCCTCTAACTCTATGTCTATTGTGACAACTTTGTATGTTTTGCCATCTCGTGGATCTGTTATTTCACTGGCTTCCTGAGCTGCTACACTCCATCCTAGAAGCACTGCGATGAAAAAAGAAAAAACACTTTTAAGCTTCATATTACGGTAATTAGGTAATCTTAAGAATATTTAGTACTCCCAGAGTTCTGATTCATATTCCATTAAATCGTATTCGTATTGCTGCTGTATAACAATTGGCTTCAAAGGATTGCTAGCCAGCTCTTCTGAATATATTTCTCTAATATCCAAATCTTGAGGATTCGATATTTTAACAATTGGTGCTCTGAATAATCGC
Source organism: uncultured Roseivirgaceae bacterium (assembly GCA_964591785.1). Lineage (GTDB taxonomy): Bacteria > Bacteroidota > Bacteroidia > Cytophagales > Cyclobacteriaceae > Ekhidna. The sequence continues at coordinate 2,343 of CAZQDI010000169.1, read as the reverse complement.
AGCTCAAAGGCATCACTCATATTCATATGCTTCCCTGGATTGTGCAAATTGTAGTATTTAGCACGATCGGCATAGGGTCCTCTGAAAAGATCAACTACATCATCGTATCTAAAATGAGCAACTTTCTTCTCAAATCCTGCAGGATTATATAACGATCCAGCATCTCTTGGTAAAGCCAATGACAATGATCTAATGTAATTGTACATTCTTGATCTGTTTCGGTCAAAAATAGCATCTTCCTTAATGTACAGTACAGAAAAAAGATTTTCCGGGATCTCCTCCAATCTTGGTCCATCGCTGGATTGTTCTGCACCTGCATCAGTTGCTTCATCATCGAAGGAATCAAATCCACCAGAAGTGAATCCTCCACCCACAAACGGGTTATCTTCCCGCTCAACAGAGATATTAGAAACAAAGATAATATCCGGCATAAAGTTGATACAAGAATCAGATCTGTAAGGGGTTAATAGTCCCTCATCCACTGCCTCGATTAACAACCTTGAAATCTCACCATTTTTAGAAAAGAACGGACGGTTCTGCTTTTCAGTCAGGTCCATCCTTCGCCAAATTGTTCTCTTGAACATAATCTGCGCTTCATCCACTTCCGGCTTCACGAGAGGGGCTAACTCCTCCTGAGAGAAAAGCGGTAAAACTCCTACGCAGAAAACGATAACATAAACTAATTTTTTCATAACACCTATTCTCAATTAATCTTCTATTTCAACGATATGTTGATGAATCGTTGGAATTTCTTAAAATCTTCGACCTGCTTTCTAAAGTTTTGTCGTTGAACTTTTTTGATTTCTATCACAATTTGAGCTCCTTTTCTACCATTCATTCCTCTAAGGTTAACCTTCTCTCCCGTCCGAACAGAACCTCTCCCAAGTCCGCCGCTCACCAAAGTAACTTCTGCTTCAGCGATTCTAAATTTTGCGTCATCTGGTAAGAACTGAGCAAAACTCTCATCTGGCACCGCTCGCAAGAAAAGCTCTGGGGTATTGTAATCAATTCCTTCTTTATAGTTCACTTCTCCCTGAGATGTGAACACTTTGATTTCTGGTGCAGGGATATCCCTCACTCCAAACTCTCTGGTTCCAATGGTATTTCCTCCACTTGAGACTGTCAGCGTTAACTTTCTTGATCTCGGGACTAATGTCACCTGTCCTCGCTGCGAACCTTTCAAAGCATCACCACCACTCGCGGAAAAGTTGGGGTTGTATTGATTTCCAAGAGCAGGAACCTGTACGTCCAGTTTATTTCCACAGTTATAATAAAGTGCATTGACAGATTGGGACTGGATTTGAATCACAGGCTTGACAACAAAGTACTCGATAGTATCCAAGAAAGTAGTGTCATTACCCCCTCCCTGAGGGAGTGTGATAGAAGCAACAATAGTTTTACGCGCATTGCCCTCCTTATCGTAGGCTCCGGGAGTCGCAGTAAATTCAACCTTACCAACGCCACCCACCACAGGCGCTTCTTCGCCATTGTAGGTCATCGTAGTCTGGTTCATCAGGTTAGCAGGAGGTGATGCAGCAATAAACATATCTGCCTTATATTTTGTACCTGCAGCCACGTACTTTGACTCTGGCATTATGACTGGTCGAATTTTGTCGAATGTAATGTCTTTAAGTCCAACCTGCTGTACTAAGAACTCCAATGCTGTAGTTTCGTAAGCAAGCACACTTGCCTGAAATTCGCTCACAGTCGCCAACCCAGCATGAGTCGGTGTATCCTGAAAATTAAGTTGCGACCACTTCTTACCTTTTTGATTTGGATCTTTACTGTAGTACTCATCTTCATTAGCATCTTTTGCGATCTTATCAAATTCAGCCAATTTTTCCTCAGAAGCTCCACTCTTTTGCAAAATCCCTCTCAGTTCAGTGACATAATTATTCAAGGTTTCCTTCATTTCAGCTCCCTTACCGTCACCACCTTCTTCCTTGGGCATCATGTAATTACCCACTTTATCATAATCAGTCTTTCCCTTTATATCTTTTTTGTCTTTCTTCTGAGGGTCAGTGTATCCACCAGTTATTTCAATGAATTTGTCCTTGAATCCCTCAAGATCGGCAACTACTTCAAGGGTCTTAGCGCGAAGCTCTTCAGCGCCTGCCACTACTTTGAGATCATCTGCTCTGTTGCCTTTGTCCTTGGCAGCAGATTTCATCCCTTCGATTGTCCTAGAATTTCGACTAGATGTTTCGGCATTAGCTCGTTCTAAACTTTCATTAATAAAGGCGAATTTATCAAGTACAGTAGAGCTGACGTTCAATGCTAACAATGCTGTTAACACTAAATACATCATGCCGATCATTTTCTGCCGTGGTGTTTCTTTTCCTC
>CAZQDI010000168.1:0-9058 GCA_964591785.1 uncultured Roseivirgaceae bacterium | reverse complement strand
TACGCTCTACCTTTTTCTATAAGCAAGAGCAGCCTATTGCTAAAGAGACAATTACGATCGATAGTCAGGAATACAATATCAAAGATGAATTATTGGAGGAAGTAAGTAATCTGGTATTTGCTTCCAATGGAATGTTAAAAGAAAAATGTCCAAAATGTGAAAGTGAACATATCGTTAAAAGCGGCATTGTAAAAGACAGGCAAAGATTTAAATGCAAGAATTGTGGCTATTATTTCACCGTTCAAAAGTTAGGAAAACAAGTAGACAACTATCTTGTCATTAAGGCCCTTCAACTTCACATTGAAGGAGTCAGTTATCGAGAGATAGAAAGATTGCTTGGAGTAAGCCATGTTTCAGTGATCAATTGGGTGAAAAAATACAAGGTGCAAGCACCCAAAAATCCTGAATATAGGCCAACATACAAAGTTCTCACTCACAGTGAGTTAACTTCACTTCTTTCCAATCCAAATTTTCTCAACGGCTCAGGTATGGTGCTGACTGAACTTGGCGACAAATACATGATGATTAAGTGGGAGCGCTTTAGAGACTAGAACTATACTGCTTACCAAAAGTATACATGGATTAAGGTTTCCAGTTTTGAAATTCTCATTTTGGCAGTGTAATCAATTAATTGTATTGACAATTACTTAAACATTAACCCAAAATTTTATCAAAATGAGAAAATTTAGTCTTTTATTGGGGATGATATTGATGCTAATTGGCACAACTCACTCGCAAGATGGAGGTGAGGTAGATCACTCCTATAAACCTCTGACCTTAAAACTTGATGAATCAGGGAAGAAATATGTGCGATTCATCATTTGGCACCAACAATGGCTGCAAACGAATAACCTAAAAGCAGAAGATACAAAAACGCAATTGACGTCTTTTGCAAGGAGAAGCAGAATGCTCGCATTTGCCCAAGTGTCCCCTAAGTTTCTAATCCTAACGCATATTGGATTGAACAACCAAACACCTGGAAACCTTACCTCACTAGGTAATAATGGGAATTCCTCTCAGTTTTTTCTTCATGGAGCATGGACTGAATTCAAAGTCTCAAATAATAACGGGCTGTTTATCGGTACTGGACTTCATTACTGGAAAGGCCTTACGAGGTTAGCGAATGCATCCACCTTGAACTTTATGACAATGGATCAGGCAAGACCATTTACCCATTGGCATTCCTTAGGTATTACGGATCAGTTCGCCCGGCATTACGGAGTATATGCAAAAGGACAACTTGGTCAATTTGATTATCGAATTGCAATTAATAACCCGCTTAACCCAAACAACGCCCTAGGTGCGGGAAGAAACTATGCAGCTAGCTGGTCAGAAGGAGAAGGAGGCCTTCTGCCTGGAACTACCGTTTCGCCATTAACCTATAATGGATCAGTCAATCCTGACACAAGTGGCGACCCTCTAGGTAACACCATAGTTGAAGGATATTTCAGATATAACTTCTTTGATACGGAATCCACGAAGCTTCCCTATCAGGTGGGCACCTATTTTGGAAAGAAAAAGGTCTTCGGAATTGGTGCCGGATTCTTTAGTCACGCAAATGCGATGTATAATAACGATACACAGCAACATGAAAATGTCTTCCATGTAGCCTTAGATGCTTTCTATGATGCACCGGTAGGTGATAATGGAAATGCCATAAACGCATATGCCTCATTCATCAATTTCAATTATGGAGAGAACTACATCAGTAGGTGGGCCGGAACTGGGTCAAATTTCTATGCCCAATTTGGATATTTCGCGAGTTCGTTAAATATCATGCCTTACATTGCTTTCCAAACTGGCAGCTACGAAGCTATTGCAGATCCTGTGAGTTCATTGGACATCGGTGTCAATTACTATGTTAATGGACACAATGCAAAAATTACATTGGAGTATCATACAATCAGTAATGATTACCGAGATTCTCCCGGAACTGAAGGGGATGTTTCCCAATTCAGACTACAGACTCATATATTCCTATAAACTTAAACCCAACTAAATCATGTCTAACAATATGAAAGAATACTGGAAGAAGAACTTGAGCTATCTCGCAATTCTTCTTTCCATTTGGTTTGTCGTTTCCTATGGGTGCGGCATCCTGTTTGCTGACGCTCTAAATAGCGTAAAAATCGGAGGATTTCCTCTAGGATTCTGGTTTGCCCAACAGGGTTCAATCTATGTATTTGTGATCTTAATCTTTATCTATGTTCGGCTGATGAATAATCTGGATAAAGAATTTGATGTAGACGAAAAATAAAACATTAACCTAAAAAATTATGGACGCACAAATTTGGACATATATAATGGTAGGTGTCACATTTGCCATCTACATTGGAGTTGCGATCTGGGCAAAAGCTGGATCTACCAAAGAATTTTACGTCGCAGGAGGTGGTGTACATCCTCTGGCAAATGGCATGGCTACAGCAGCCGACTGGATGTCCGCCGCATCCTTTTTATCTATGGCTGGGCTCATTTCCTTCATGGGATTCGGTGGAGCTCAATACCTGATGGGATGGACAGGAGGTTATGTACTTCTGGCCTTGCTTTTGGCACCCTACCTCAGGAAATTCGGAAAATTCACTGTACCGGATTTTATTGGTGAGAGATACTACTCCAAGCAAGCGAGGTTAGTTGCATTGATTTGCGCTTTATTCGTTTCATTCACCTACGTGGTTGGTCAAATGAAAGGAGTAGGAGTAGCCTTTGCACGATTCCTGAATGTACCATTTGAAACAGGTGTATTCATCGGAATTGGTATCGTTTTCTTCTATGCAGTTTTGGGCGGCATGAAAGGGATTACCTATACCCAGGTAGCTCAATATTGTGTTTTGATTTTCGCATTTACTGTCCCAGCAATTTTCATTTCTCTGCAAATGACGGGAAATCCAATACCCCAACTTGGTTTTGGAGGTAGAACAATGGATGGAAAATACTTATTGGATACGCTAAATCAGCTCTCAGTCGACTTAGGATTTGCAGAATATACGGCGGTAAATACCGGAAACACTGTCAACATGTTTTTCATTACTGCTGCATTGATGTTTGGCACAGCTGGACTGCCGCATGTCATTGTTAGGTTCTTTACAGTCCCTAAAGTGAAAGATGCAAGAATTTCTGCAGGATGGGCACTATTGTTTATTGCCATCCTCTATACAACAGCACCTGCAGTTGCAGCTTTTGCCAGAACGAATCTGATCAATACTGTATCTGAGGCAAACTATTCTGAGGTACCTGATTGGTTTACCAACTGGGAAGGAACCGGTCTACTAAAATTCGATGATAAAAACAACGACGGCAAAATTCAGTATGTCGCTGACGCATCTGTAAATGAATTAACCATCGACCGAGATATTATGGTATTGGCTAATCCGGAAATAGCGAATCTACCTGCCTGGGTGGTAGGATTAGTAGTTGCAGGAGGTTTAGCCGCTGCACTGTCAACCGCAGCTGGACTACTTCTCGTGATTTCGACCTCAATTTCGCACGATCTTCTGAAAAATTATTTGAAGCCAGATATTTCTGAAAAAGCTGAACTACGAGCCGCCAGGATTAGTATTGCCGTGGCCGTGGTTGGAGCTGGCCTTGCAGGCTTGGTACAACTAGGTTTTGTGGCCCAGGTGGTTGCCTTTGCCTTTGGCCTGGCTGCTTCTTCCTTCTTCCCAGCAATCATTCTTGGAATCTTTGATAAGCGTATGAATAGAGAAGGTGCCATCGCAGGCATGATCACTGGCATCATATTTACAGCTTCGTACATCATCTACTTTAAGCCAGCCTTGGGTGGGCCGGGAACTCCTGATGGATATTGGTTTGGAATTTCCCCTGAAGGAATCGGGACCCTGGGAATGCTAATCAATCTTCTAGTTTCAGTAGTGGTATCTCGAATGACCTCCGAAACACCTCAGGAAATCCAAGAACTGACGGAGAGTATCAGATATCCCAGAGGTGCTGGAGAAGCACAAGATCATTAGTTAGGTCAGTAGTTTTTTGGAGCATTGATGAGTATATTAAGGAAATGAAACCAAAGAAAAATATAGCATTAATTGGAATGTTCGCTTTCTTTTTTTTACTCTTCAATGCTCCTTTTATTACCATCCCAATGGGGAGTTATTCAGGAATACCTAGAATCATCATCTACATCGGAGCAGTCTGGATGGGGCTCATCATCTTAATGATTGTATTCTCCTCAAAAACAAAATCCGAGTAACCAAATGAACCCCTGGATTATCATCACCATTTCATTGGGATATCTGGGAGCTTTGTTCATTTTGGCTCACCTAATCGACAAGAAAGCCAAAAACGGTAAAAAGTTCTTTCAATACAAGTGGATCTATGCGCTTTCTATTCCGGTTTACTGTACAGCATGGACCTACTTCGGGAGCGTAGGAAAAGCTTCACAAGACGGTTGGGAGTTTTTGACAATTTATGTAGGTCCAATCTTGACCATGCCACTTTGGTGGATTGTCGTGCGGAAACTTATTCGAATTTGCGAAACTCAACGTATTTCTACTCTTCCTGACTTAATCTCTTCGCGCTTTGGTAAAAGTGTCCTCATTAGTGTGCTGGCAAGCACATTCATCATCCTAGGGATTATCCCATACATTTCTATTCAGCTAAAATCCATTATCAGCTCCTACGAAATTCTGGTCTTCGGAGAACACAAAACCCATGATCTGACCAATATTTTCTTAAACGACACTGCATTTTACCTCATAGTAATTCTTGCCATTTTTATCATCTTTTTTGTTTTTAGATCAATTGAAACCACCGATAAGCATCATGGTATGATGGGAGCAATCGCAATTGACTCAATTGTAAAGCTAGTTGCTTTTTTAGCTGTGGGAATATTCGTGACATACTCTCTTTACAATGGATTTGGAGATATTATAAATCAGACAGAACCAAAAGTAAGGAGCGTGTTTGAGTCAGTCCCAGCCAGCAAAAGCTTTGACTGGTTTTTCCTTTTGTTGCTCAGCATGTCAGCCATCATCCTATTACCTAGACAATTTCAGGTCACAATCGCTGAAAATGTCAGTGAAAATGATCTAAAAACAGCTGGATGGGTATTTCCACTTTACTTATTTATTATAAATCTCTTCGTTGTCCCAATTGCATTGGCTGGAAAAATTACATTGCCGGAGAGCATTAATCCAGACTCTTACGTACTTGCCATACCATTGATGAACGGAAATGAAGGGCTTGCATTATTCACTTTCATTGGAGGTTTTTCTGCAGCGACGGGTATGATCATCGTATCAACTACAGCTCTCAGTCTGATAGCTTCCAATAATATTTTTGTTCCATTGCTACTAAAACAAGTCGAAAACAAGTCGATTTATGCCTCTCTGCCTCTTCGATCAAGGAGGTTAGCAGTGTTTGTCATTCTTTTTCTCGCTTACCTCTATTATAAATTTGTTGCAGACAAATTCTCAATTGTCTCTATCGGGCTGATTTCATTCGCAGCAATGATCCAATTTCTTCCCGCCCTCATCGGATCCTTATATTGGAAGGATGCAAATAAGAATGGAGTAATTGCCGGCTTGATCGCAGGGTTTTTGATGTGGGGTTACACGTTGGTAGTACCCACAATGACGGAGATTGGATGGGTTTCCGAAGAAATAATGAACAATGGGCCTCTCAATATCGCATGGCTCAAGCCTCACTCACTTTTTGGATCCACTATGTCTCCCGTTACCCATGGGACCTTCTGGAGTTTATTCATTAATACCCTGCTTTTCTTCGGGTTCTCCCTGGTTACCAGTCAACCTGCAAAAGAGCGAAACATGGCTGAACTGTTCATTGACGTTTTCAAACAAACTGAGCACGATGGCGTCATAGTTTGGAAAGGGAAATTGGTTCAAGAGGAGCTCATTGCACTTTCAGAGAATCTGTTGGGCCAGGCTAGGACGCACGATGCGATTGCTTCGTATGAGCAAAAGTTCGGAAGCTTACAGAATAAAAGAACTGACTATCGGTTCGTTAATTATATTGAACGGCAACTTTCCGGAGCCATAGGAGCGGCTTCGTCCAGAATGCTCATTTCCTCAATCGCACAAGAAGAAGAGATTGTGATCAATGATGTGATTCAGCTTCTTAAGGAGACCAGTGAAATTTCCTCCCTCAATAAAGAGCTGACCATCAAATCCCAGGAATTAACGAGAAGAACCGAGGAACTGGTGATAGCAAACGAACGGTTGACAAACATTGATCAAGAAAAAGATGATTTTATCTCAACGGTAACCCACGAACTTCGGACCCCGCTCACCTCAATTAAAGCTTTTGTTGAGATTATTCAAGATAATCCAGAGCTGGATGAGCGAGATCAGTTCCTGACAACTATCAATGATGAAATAAACAGAATGACCCGCCTGATCAATCAGGTTTTGGACATGGAGAAGTTGGAATCTGGTGCAACAACTATTGAAAAAGTGAACGTAGTGCCTCATCAAATAGTTGAAGATTCCATCGCTAGTATGGAACATTTGCTGACCTCAAAAAATATTCACCTGGTGCAAAATTTTCCGCACAAAATGAGGTCTCAGGAAATACTCGGAGACAAGGACAGGCTTAAGCAAGTTTTCGTGAACCTCATAAGTAATTCAGTGAATTATGCCAAGCCTAACGATGCGAGAATTGAGGTAATAGGAAGTCTGGAAGATGACTTTATGAAAATCACTGTGGCAGATAATGGAAAAGGCATAAGACCAGAAAATCTTAGTTCAATTTTTGATAAGTTCTTTCAGGCAAGAGACCAAACCAGAAAAAAACCCAAGGGTACTGGATTGGGGTTGTCCATCACGCAAAGAATTGTAGAATTACATAGCGGTAATATTGAAGTGAAAAGCGAATACCAAAAAGGAGCAAGTTTTACTATCAAACTACCCATTAAGAAGTAACAAAAAATGAAAAGAATACTGATCGTAGATGATGAGCCAAATATCCTAATGTCATTGGAGTTTTTAATGAAGAAAGAAGGGTATGAGGTTTTTATCGCAAGAGATGGAGGTGAGGCAATTAAGATCATTGATTCGGATAAGCCAGATGTAGTTGTACTTGACATTATGATGCCCAATGTGGATGGATATGAAGTCTGCCAGTACATAAAGGGTGATGCAGATAAACGCCAAACTCAGGTGATCTTCCTCAGTGCGAAATCGAAGCAAGAAGATATTGACAAGGGATATGACATGGGTGCGGACCTATACTTAACAAAACCTTTCAGCACAAGGAACCTGGTCAAGGAAGTGAAAAGATTAACTCAAAAAAATCATGGAACCTCATTCACCATATCATGAAGAATACGAGCTGAGCCTTCAAAATCCGCAAGCATTTTGGAAAGAACAAGCCGCTAAAATTGACTGGTTCAAAAAGCCCAGTACTATTCTGCAAGAAAATGGAAACTCTCATTCCTGGTTTCCAGATGGTCTGATCAACACCTCCTACCTGGCTCTTGATTATCATGTCAAAAATGGACGCGGCAATCAAAAAGCGCTGATCTATGATTCACCAGTGACAAGTACCCGGAAGACATATACTTTTTCTAAGCTACTGGATCAAGTAAGCAGATTCGCAGGCGGTCTGAAAGCAATGGGAATCAAAAAGGGTGATACCGTCATTATTTACATGCCCATGGTTCCTGAAGCCGTCATTTCAATGCTTGCCTGTGCCAGGATTGGTGCTATCCACTCTGTAGTTTTTGGAGGTTTCGCTCCCCATGAATTAGCCATTCGTATAGACGATGCTAAGCCAAAAGCCATCATTACCGCCTCATGTGGAATTGAAATAGAGAGAATAATTCCATACAAGCCATATGTTGATCAGGCGATTGAAGAGAGTATTCATAAACCTGAGCACAAAGTAATCCTTGAAAGACCTGAACAGCCCGTTACATTAGACTATCAGAAAGAGGTTGGTTTCTATCATGTGATGAGTACAGGGCAGGCCATTGATCCAGAACCATTAAAAAGCACAGATCCTTTATATATTTTGTATACCTCCGGAACTACTGGAACTCCAAAAGGAATTGTTCGTGATAACGGTGGTCATGCGGTTGCATTAAAATATTCGCTTGAGAAAGTTTATGGAGTTGAACCGGGGGCAGTCTATTGGGCCGCAAGTGATGTTGGTTGGGTAGTGGGACATAGTTACATTGTGTACGGTCCACTCATTCATGGATGTACCACCGTTCTATTTGAAGGGAAGCCCATCAAAACACCGGATAGTGGCGTTTTTTGGAGAATTATTGAGGAACATCAAGTTGGCACTTTATTCACAGCACCTACTGCATTTAGAGCGATAAGAAAGGAAGACTTTGATGGTAAATTACTCTTGCAATATGATATTTCGTCACTCAAGAATCTTTTCCTGGCAGGTGAAAGATGTGACCCTGCTACCTATGAATGGGCTAAAGAAAAACTCAAAGTTCCGGTAATTGATCACTGGTGGCAGACGGAGACAGGTTGGCCTATTGTGGCAAATATGATCGGTTTGGAGCGATTCTGCACAAAACCAGGTTCCGCAACTAAAGCCGTACCAGGCTATGATGTAAGAATACTAAATGAGAGCGGAAGCAAGGTAAGAATAGGGGAAGAGGGATATATCGCAATCAAACTTCCTCTTCCTCCGGGTTGCTTGCCAACGCTTTGGCAAAATGATGCACGATTTGTCAGTTCCTACTTATCCAAGTTCGAGGGGTATTATGCTACTGGTGATGGCGGATATCAAGACAAGGATGGATATATCTATATCATGGGAAGAGTCGATGATGTAATCAATGTATCTGGCCATCGCCTTTCGACCGGAGAAATGGAAGAGATCGTCGCCTCTAATGAACAGGTAGCCGAATGCGCAGTCATCGGAATTCATGACGAACTTAAAGGAGAAATTCCCTTAGGAATCGTGGTCTTGAAACAAGGGGCAAATAATCTTATAGAACAGTTAGAAGAAACTCTGATCGAGTTGGTCAGGGAGAAAATCGGACCTGTGGCCTGTTTCAAAAGGGTGGTGGAGGTAGAAAGACTTCCCAAAACAAGATCGGGAAAAATTCTGAGAAAAACAATGA
>CAZQDI010000167.1:0-9196 GCA_964591785.1 uncultured Roseivirgaceae bacterium | reverse complement strand
TCCGCACCAAAACCCTGGGTCAGACTCACGTCTGCAATAGGGTTGCTCACTGTGGGAGGGTTGTTTGAGGCAGCACTTACTGACACCATAAATTGGTCACTCACAGAGGCTCCATCATCATCTTCTGCCGTCACTGTAATGGTGGAGGTGCCTGTCCCTACTTCCGTTATTGTGATGGATTGCCCACTGAATGACACAGTGACCACCGTCTCATCCGAACTTGTGACGGATAGCGTTAGTGAGGTATCATCAGCATCTGCAAACACATTGGACAAGCTCACAGTAGCAGTACCAAAGCCTTCCTGATAGGATTGGTCACTGATCGGATTAGCTACGGTAGGTGCTTCATTAGCAATTCCCGGATCATCTTCCGAACAGGCCATGAAGATCATTGTTGTCAAAAGCGCTGCAAAAAATAAAGTGTTTCTTAAGTAGTTCATCTAGTTGTCATTTATACGTAATTGTCGTTTTGATTCGGTCCTTATTCATTCGAAAAGATCGATTTTGATCATAAAATGAAAGCCGAAGTATATTTTCTTGCGCAGGTCGGTCTGCAACGAGAACATCATTGAAGACTTCTATTTGTTTTACCATCGTGATCGAACTGGTTGTGACGAGATTCATTTCAATATATTCTGTGGTGTGATTTAAGTCAATTAGTTCGAATGCAGTCCTCTGTTGGTCAAAAGAAAGCGAGAAGTGCTCATTAAGATAGGATTCTAAACACGTGTTGATTTGGGAATAATCAGTGCAATTGGCGTACATCTCTTTCAAGATGTTCTCTTTATCCAGCCGAACAAATAGTTCAATATGTCCATCTTCATTGGTACCTACTTCGAACAAGCTAATTTGCAAATCATGCGCCATGGCGTTCAGGTGCAATAGCAAACCAAGTAGAAAAGGCAGTGTTGGTCTCATGTAGGTATCAGACGAATTTATTCAAAAATACCCTACCCGATGAATTGTCGACATTAGGATTCCTTCTTAGATCGGCCTAAGAAAAATGATGAGGGGTTGACCATACGAAAACATGGGTATAGATTTACCTCTGGCTAAACTCTCTATCATGACTACCCCGGAAAGGATTCAGTTTCTCATTGAAGCACTAGAACTCAAGAAACACCCAGAGGGAGGCTATTATAAAGAACTGTACCGAAGCGACGGGAAAATTGCTTCCGATGCTCTTGGAGAGCGATTCTCAGGAAGCCGAAGCTTTTGCACCAGCATCTACTTTTTACTGACCGCAGCTTCCTTTTCTTCTTTTCATAAAATTAAACAAGATGAAATCTGGCACTTTTACGAAGGTTCTGCGATTGAACTTCATACAATTTCCCCAACCGGCGAGCACCAAACAGTAAAAATCGGATCCAAGCTGGAGAAGCAGGAGACCTTCCAATACACTGTCACCGGCGGCCATTGGTTTGCTGCAAAAATCATGGAAGAGGAAGGTTATGCCCTGGTAGGATGCACGGTGGCACCAGGGTTTGATTTTGAGGACTTTACGCTCGGCGACAGAGGTGAATTAATAAAAATGTTTCCATTGCACGCAACTATCATTACTGAATTAACCCTTCCTTAGCTTCAGATGAAACAGCTTCGAAGTGTCTACCGCCTAACAATCGGGTGAAGGTGCTCTTGACTCTTTCTGATTTATACAAGTAGGTACACCAAATCCCTGCATAGATCATGGAACGAATGATATCGGCGAAGATCTCATCCATTTCAGTGCCAGTTTCCAACAGTATTCCAGCCACAAACGTATCTAACACAACAAAGCCAAGGTTGGTCAGTAGAAAAAATGTAATAATTTGAGGTGCAGAAGTTCGTCGTTGATAAAAAACCACGACGACAAGTAGCGAAAAAACAAGGAACAGAGTATTAAACAACAACTCACAAAGGATCAATAAAGAAATACCAAAATAGTTGTCAGTATATGCAGTCTTAATATCCAGCCAGCTGGATGCTTGCCAATAGACTATTAAGTCCCCAAATTCATATAACATTCGAAAAGGTGTAAGCGTTAGTCCGATTGCCAACACGATCAACCAACCACCAAGTTGTTGGTTGTGATCCTTGTAACCTGGCGCAGCATCAGGATTGTAGCGATACGCCTTGATCGAGAGCAGTATTCCAATACAGGCGAAAACAACAGTCAGTAGTATGGACCACCAACTAAGGTCACTTGAATCGGTTTGACTTTTTTGATTGTAAGAGACACTGAATGACAGATCCCCCAGAATTTTGTCTCTCTTTTCGAGGAAGTCCCTGGCGCTTTCCGGTGACAAATACGTTGAATCCAATCTCAGGGTGTAATTCAAGCTAATTTCATTATCCTCACCGGATGCCGAACTCTCATAGTAGAAACCGAGGCCATCTATAACCTCGGTGCCGGAGGTAACGTTCCAGTCTTCAGGCATAATCAACTTGATTCGTTCTTCGATTCGTACTGGTCCTCCTAAGTAATAAGGCATTTTTCTGATGCTTGGTGCTTTGGAGCTTAGGTAGGTTTCTAGCAGGATTGGATAGACTTCACCGACTAAACCGGTTTCCTGGTAGACTCCCCAGAAATTTTCTATTTCATAAAATTCTTCTACTGTGACTTGATTTGAATCGCTCCTGTTCGTGTCGTTAAATAGTATCTCATCAACTGCACTGACACCGGGATATATACTAGAATAGAAGTTTGTATAGTCATTAGCAATGGAAGGTAAGCTGTTGTTCTTAAAATAGCTCCGAATATTATTTGCGCTGGTTTTTGAGTAGGTCGTTTTTACAGTAAATGAGGCTTTAGCATCCAGTTCCAAGCCATGTACCGTAATTGTTTCCTCAATCAACTGACGGAGCTCCTGCGTCTTACCAATTTGTATCAATTGCTCAGTACCAGATTTGATTATCAAGCCACGCTCATAATTAGGAAACTGGTTATTTGCCAAATCCCCTCCCTGGTTATTAATGGTAGGATCTACATAGAAGGATGCTCCATCCAGTGAAAAACTAACCACACAATGATCAAAAGCATATGGTGAAGCCTGTTCCTCATCAATACGATGCCTTTTATAGCTATTAACCAACATTGGGTAGGCCTCAATATCGACGGATCTTAAGATTGCCACGAGTAGATTAGACTTATCTTTGCAATCACCAAAACGTCTTTCCAGCACTTCGGTAGGTTTATGTGGTTGATAGCCCTTAATTCCTGACTCAAAACCAAGATAGCGAATCTCATCCTGGACAAAACGAATGGCTGCTATTGCCTGCTGCTTTTTAGTCCCTGTTAAGACAAGGTCTTTATCGAGTGCCTTTGCAGTTTTAAGAATCTCATCTGTACTCAAATCATAGAGAGGAAGCGCCCAGGAGGCAATATCTTCCCAATCTCTGTACGTAGATAGAAATAGCATCCGCTGTGCAGTATACCATCCCGGTGTATTGGACTCGTACTGTATGAGCTCGGGGCTCAACTCCACTGAGTATTCGTTCCCTTTTTGCTTCAAGGGTATCGCCCCGTTGATTTGACTCCAGAAAACTTTCTTGTTTGAAATCACCCGTACGTATAACTTATCTACGGAAACAGTAAAATCCTGATAGTAACTTGATGCATAATCATCACCAAAAACGGGGTTAAACCCCTTTTTGGAGTAAGCGTATTCAACAATGTCTCCTGATCTTATATCGGTCAGATTGATGTATGAAGTCAAACTCCCATCGTAGAGATTTCGACTCATATCACTTTCTCTTTGAATGGTATTAATTTCTGACTTTTTGAGTTTGTTTATAATCTCACCTTCTCGGATCACACTGATCTTATGAAAATGCAATTGCTGGTAAGTTGGATCAAAATCCACCTCAATGCTTGAATAAGACTGTACCCCTTCATCGTTCAAAATCTTATAAGAAACATGAGTGTAGGATTCTTGGAGCTCAACATGATCCTGATAGTCAAGAATCAAGTAGTGGATTGCACCCCCCACCAATTCTTTAGGGCTTAATTCACCTTCTACCTTGTGAACCCAATCTGGTATGGGTAAAATCTTCACCTCTTGGCAAAAGATCAATATTGGGAATAAGAAAAATACTACGAAAAGACGCATCCTGGAAATCGGTGATTGGAGTACGAATATACCGCTGCAATCAGATAAGTTTAAGCATACAATACTTCTTGATAAAAATATTTGACGCTTGTTACATATTTCTTCGATATTGTCCTCCAACCTCGAACATGGCATGGGTAATCTGACCTAGCGAACAGTACTTGGTCACTTCCATCAATGCCTCAAAGGTATTTGCGTTCTGCAAAGCGGTCTCTTGAAGTTTTTTCAACATCGTCTCACCTATATCAGCATTTCCTTGATGCAGATCATTCAGGTTAGCAATTTGCTGTTCCTTCTCCTCTTTTGTGGCACGGATCACCTCTTTCGGAGTGATCGTCGGAGATCCTTTTGAGGACAGAAAGGTGTTGACCCCGATAATCGGCAGTTCCCCAGTATGCTTCTTCGTTTCATAGTAGAGTGATTCTTCCTGGATCTTTCCACGCTGATACATGCTTTCCATGGCTCCGAGCACTCCCCCACGTTCTGTAATTCGATCAAATTCCACCATAACTGCCTCTTCCACCAAATCAGTTAGCTCTTCAATAATGAAGGAACCCTGCAGTGGGTTCTCATTTGTGGCCAGACCAAGCTCCTTATTGATGATCAGCTGAATCGCCATCGCACGTCGGACCGACTCTTCTGTCGGTGTGGTGATTGCTTCATCGTACGCATTAGTGTGCAAAGAATTACAATTGTCATAGATCGCATACAAAGCCTGGAGGGTGGTGCGTATGTCGTTAAAATCAATTTCTTGCGCATGCAAGGACCGACCAGAGGTTTGAATATGATACTTAAGCTTTTGCGAACGTTCGTTTGCACCGTATTTATGTTTCATTGCTTTGGCCCAGATTCTTCGAGCTACTCGACCAATTACAGCATACTCCGGATCAACTCCATTGGAGAAAAAGAAAGAAAGGTTCGGAGCAAAAGCATTGATATCCATGCCCCTACTCAAGTAGTACTCAACAAACGTAAATCCGTTGGCAAGTGTAAAAGCTAGTTGAGAGATGGGATTGGCACCCGCTTCCGCAATGTGATAGCCAGAAATCGAAACAGAATAAAAATTCCGGACACCGTGATCGATGAAAAACTGCTGAACATCTCCCATCAAACGGAGAGAGAACTCAGTTGAGAAGATGCAAGTGTTTTGCGCCTGATCTTCTTTTAAAATATCGGCCTGAACCGTCCCCCGAACGGAAGAAAGGGCTTTGGCTTTCATTTCCATATAGACCGCTTCGGGCAACACCTGATCGCCCGTGACACCCAGCAGCATCAACCCAAGTCCATCATTACCTTTTGGTAAATCTCCCGCATACGTTGGTCGCTGGGTGCCTCTTTTGGTATAGATCGCCTGAATCTTTGCTTCAATTTCTTTCTCCATTCCTTGCTCCAGAATGTACTTTTCGCATTGCTGATCGATGGCAGCGTTCATAAAGAAGGCACAGATGGTAGCTGCAGGGCCATTGATAGTCATTGAAACGGACGTTGCTGGATCACAAAGATCAAATCCCGAGTACAGTTTCTTTGCATCATCCAGGCTACAAATGCTGACGCCAGAATTTCCAATTTTACCATAGATGTCCGGTCGGTAATCGGGATCTTCACCATACAACGTAACTGAATCAAATGCGGTGGAAAGTCGCTTTGCTGGCATATCTAAAGACACGTAATGAAACCGACGGTTCGTCCGCTCAGGTCCACCTTCACCTGCAAACATTCGAGTGGGGTCCTCACCCTGGCGCTTGAATGGAAATACTCCTGCTGTATATGGAAACTCACCAGGCACATTTTCTTGCAAACTCCATTTCAGTACATCTCCCCATCCTTCATAGCCCGGAAGCATCACTTTCGGTATCGCAGTGTGCGAAAGCGATTGTGTGGTTGTGGCCACTTTTATCTCCTTGCCACGAACTTCGTACGTGTATTCATCACCCTGGTAGTTGGCCTTCTTAGCTTCCCACTGCGCTAAAATTTTAGCATTATGAGGATCTAAATCCAAGGCTAAGTTCTCTTTTGCCTCCTGGATGGCATTTAGTGCAGCTTCCTGATCTTTGAGAATCCCTGAGGATTTATCCAAAGCATAGAGTTGCTGAGCGATCTCCTGTTGCTGTTCAACCTTCGAATTGTACCCCCTGATCGTCTCGGTAATTTCAGACAGGTATCGAGTCCGTTTGGGAGGAATGATGAAAACCTTCTCACTCATTTCATCCGTATTGGCGAACGAGGACTTCAGGTCTGCTTTTGTTTTTTCCGAAATCAGGTTCATGAGTTCCAGGTACAGGGTATTCATACCCGGATCATTGAACTGTGACGCAATCGTACCAAAAACAGGTAGCTCTTCTTCTTTAGCCTCCCAAAGCTGATGGTTTCGCTGGTATTGCTTTTTTACATCTCTCAACGCATCCAAGGCACCACGTTTGTCAAACTTATTGAGCGCAATTATGTCGGCAAAGTCCAACATATCAATCTTCTCTAATTGGGTTGCAGCTCCATATTCGGGAGTCATTACATAAAGTGAAGCATCAGAATGATCTGTGATCTCCGTATCTGATTGGCCAATACCAGAGGTCTCAAGAATTATTAGATCAAAACCTGCGGCCTTCACGATATCCACCGCATCCTGCACGTACTTTGACAAAGCAAGATTGGATTGACGTGTAGCCAGGGAACGCATGTATACCCGGTCATTAAAAATGGCATTCATCCGGATCCGATCTCCAAGTAGCGCTCCTCCGGTTTTGCGTTTCGATGGATCTACCGAAATCACAGCTATCTTTTTATCGGCAAAATCGACCAAGAATCGCCGAACCAATTCGTCCACAAGTGAAGACTTACCTGCCCCGCCTGTTCCAGTGATTCCAAGTACAGGCGTTTGTGAAGCTTGTTGCTTGATCGAGGCAATTTCCTCTCGGGTATCATCGGGATAGTTTTCCGCAGCAGATATTACCCTGGCAATAGAGGCATGAGTGGCCGTCTTAAGCTGCTTAACCTGACCATTTAAATTTTCCCCAACAGCAAAATCGCTTTGCTGGACCAAGTCATTGATCATTCCCTGAAGCCCCAATTCCCTGCCGTCATCCGGAGAGTAGATACGATCGATGCCATATTCATGCAATTCCTCTATTTCTTCCGGTAAAATGGTGCCTCCGCCCCCGCCAAAAATCTTAATGCTCGCTCCCCGTTCCTTCAATAAGTCATACATATACTTAAAGAACTCCACGTGCCCACCCTGGTATGAGGTGATAGCTATCGCCTGAGCATCTTCCTGGATCGCACAATCGACAATTTCCTGAACCGATCGATTGTGCCCAAGATGGATCACTTCGCATCCGGTCGATTGAATAATCCGGCGCATTATATTTATTGCTGCATCGTGACCGTCAAATAAAGATGCGGCAGTTACAATTCTTATGTGGTTTTGGGGTTTGTAAATCTCAACTGCTGGGGTCATGCTGTCTTCGTATTTTGAGTACACAAAGGTAAATAGATTGTAGCTGATTATATGACCTCAGGTGGAACGCATAAGGTATTTAATCACTCAAATAAAGTCACCTGCAGCTTTTGCTTTTCAAATTGTTCATCGATCAAATTCTTATTTGAAAGATAGAGGACTTTCCACTAGTTTTAGTCTACACTATTCCAACCATGAAATCCATCAAAAAACCTATTCTGGAGTTCATCCCTGTTTTCCTCGGAGTGGTGTTGGCTCTTTTCTTTAACAACATCAACGAGAACAGAATTGATCGATCAAAAATCGAGGGGTTACTCTCGAAGATTGAAAGGGGAACCTCAAAAAATATAGACAATTTAAATCTCCAACTTCAGCAAAACCAACGGGTGATGGACAGCTTGGAGTTTTATCAAGATGATTCCTCTACGCGCATCGCCGACATTATCAGTCGTTCCCGAGGAATCCGCTACATTCAGTATGACCTTGCTGCGTGGAATGTACTCAAAAGCTCCGAGTTGCTTATTGACGTCGATTACGAATTAGTTTCCCTGCTCTACCTCCTAAATGAGAGCATTGACAACCAAAGCACGGTCCAATTTGAGTACAAAGCATCAAGCCCTCTGGCAAAAGAGGAGTTGATCTCAGACCTTTCTGATTATTTGGTTGACATTAACCATCGGATTTATCTGTGCAAAGAGATCCAGAGGCTTTTAAAAGACAAGTAACCTCTCTTTTATTATGCTATTGCTCGACTCTACCACTAAAGACCTGACCCCTTGGATAAAAGCCTTTCGTGAGCACCTGCCTTCGCAGGAGGTGGTCACTTGGAACGAAGTGACCGACCCCTCAAAAATCAGTGTCGCTGTTGTATGGAACCACCGGCTGGATTTGTTTAAAAAAATTCCCAATGTGAAATTGGTGGCATCATTGGGAGCCGGTGTGGATCATATTGTTCAGGACCCTTTATTACCCCCAGAGGTTCCGGTATCGAAGGTCATCAGTCCTTATTTGTGCAACCCAATGTCCAACTATTGCATTGGGGCAATTTTATATTTTCATAAGCAGTTTGATAAGTATTTAGAAGATAAGAATAAGAAGGTGTGGGACCAGCAGTTTGACCCGGAACGGCCCATGAAAATTGGAATTTTGGGTTTAGGAGTTTTAGGAAAAGACCTTGCCTCAAAATTGATTACTCTTGGGTTTGAAGTGCATGGGCTCAGTAGATCAAAAAAAGAAGTTCCGGGGGTCATTACTTACGGCCCAAATGATTTGAACCGTTTTTTGGGCACAGTAAATACCCTGGTCTGCATGCTACCTAAGACCAAAGACACGATAGGCATCATTGACCGAAAGCTTTTGAGTAAGCTCCCAGCCCAATCCTACCTGATAAATGTTGGTAGAGGGAAGCATCAGATTGACGAGGATATTCTTGAAGCATTAGAAACAGGTCAACTCGCCGGCGCCTTTCTGGACGTTTTTCCCGAAGAGCCACTTCCCACAAGCAGCCCGCTCTGGACGCATTCCAAGGTCGTTATCACTCCACACATTGCCGTGGTGACCAAGGTGGAGGCAGCTGTTCCCCAAATTGTGGAGAACTACAACAGAATTCAAGCAGGTCTTCCTTTGCTCCACCTCATTGATCGTGAAAAAGGATATT
>CAZQDI010000166.1:0-9206 GCA_964591785.1 uncultured Roseivirgaceae bacterium | reverse complement strand
GAAAGAATGGTCGCCGAATATGAAGCTGCTCTAAAGCGTCAACGAATTCGTATTCTTTCTGCCATGCCTTGGACAGAGAAGTGCACACTATTTGTAAAAGCTGGTATCCAGCACATCATACCAAAAGGCACCGACCACATTCTGTTCGTATTAGGTCTCTTTTTCTCGAGCCTGATCTTAGGATCATTGCTCTGGCAGGTCACTGCTTTTACGCTTGCTCACACCATCACCCTCGCACTTGCAGCACTTAGCATTGTTGAGGTTCCAGCATATATTGTGGAACCCATCATTGCCCTTTCCATAGTTTGGATTGCAGTGGAAAACTGCGTTTTTAAACAGCCAAATAGGTGGCGACCATTTGTTGTCTTCTGCTTTGGGCTATTGCACGGACTGGGTTTTGCAGCTGTCCTCAGCGAGTATGGTTTACCAAAAGGAAATCTGGTGCCATCCCTTTTGGCATTCAATGTCGGGGTAGAACTGGGACAACTTCTTGTTTTACTTGCAGCAGTTATTTTGGTCTGGTTCATTCGAAACAAAAGCTGGTATCGTCAGCGCGTTCAAATCCCCGCATCGCTGATGATTGCATTAGTTGGCCTATTTTGGTTTGTCGAAAGGATCATCTATTAACAAATCAAAAAACCAATTATGACCGAAAACTCTCCTCTTTTAGCTCTCTCATCAAAATTTTCTTTCTTAGTTGTACTTGCAATCCTGAGCTGCCAGAAAAACGATACTAAAAATCCATACCTCAAGAGTGGAGAAGGGTATGCCTACGTCGAGGGAGGTAAGGTTTGGTATGGCATCATGGGCGAGGGAGATGCGACTCCTTACCTTAGATTGCATGGCGGACCCGGCGGAACCAGTCGAGGGGGGTTATTACTGGCGGGCATGACCGATGATCGACCTGTCATCCTGATGGATCAACTTGGGAGCGGTCTCTCTACTTATCACGAGGATTCGACCATATTGACTGTGGAACATTTTGTAGAACAGGTGAGGGCAGTCAAAATCGCTCTAGGCCTGAATGAGTTCTATCTCACCGGAGGTTCGTGGGGTACCGCACTAGCTTTGGAATACTACACAGCTTATCCAGAGGGAGTTAAAGGGATTGTCTTCAATAGTCCCTACTTTTCTACTTCCACCTGGATCTCAGATACGGATACCTTAATCTCAACCTTGCCTGACAGTACCCAAAAGGTCATTGCCATTGCTGAAGAAACCAATACATTCGAAACTCGGGCATATCTGGAAGCTATGCAGGTATTCTACGAGAACTTTATTGTAAGGACACCCCCTGGTGAACGGAAACAGCCCACCTATTCTCTGATCAACCCGGCATACGACACTATGAGCATCACTGGAAACGAATTCATCTACAACTACATGTGGGGACCCAGTGAATTTAGTCCTACAGGCACCTTGTTGACTTATGAAAATGCGGAGGCCTTACGCCATATCAAAGTGCCGGTCCTGTTCACCACCGGCGAATTTGATGAAGCCCGTCCTTCCACCGTACAAAAATTTGTCGAAATGGTACCTGGGGCAGAGTTCATTGAGGTACCAAATGCGGGACATGGCACCCTTGCAGATAATACAGAGGTGGTTGTAGATGCACATCGCAATTTTGCAAACAAGGTAGACCAAGCAAAGGAGTACCAGTAACTCTCTCACACTTCGGAATTAAGAAAACAGATTTAGACCAAATCTCATTTTACTTTCTCTGCTTCTATCCATATCATTGTAGGAATTGAGACCTCATAATTATGAAAAACCTGTACCTACCCTTCTCTACTGCACTCTTGACTGTTTTTATCATTTTATCTGGCTGCCAGTCCCCGGCCGTGGAGCAACCTACCAACGAACCAGAACTCAACGCAGATGATGTCAAAGTCATCAAACAACTCTTTGACGAAGCACTTACTACTCGAGAAACCTACCAATTGCTCGATCACCTATGCAACAACATCGGTCATCGGCTGAGTGGATCCGAAGGAGCAGCCAAGGCAGTGGAGTGGACCGAACAGGTGATGAAGGACTACGGATTCGATAAAGTATACAAGCAGGATGTGATGGTTCCAAATTGGAAACGTGGGGAAAAAGAAATTGCCAGGATTGTAGGATCCAATGTAGAATTGTCAGCTTTAGCTCTGGGGATGTCAGTTGCCACACCCAATGAAGGGTTGACAGCAGAGGTGATTGAAGTACAAGGACTTGAAGATGTGGATGCCTTAGGCAAGGAAAATATTGAAGGAAAAATTGTCTTTTACAATCGTCCTACGGATCAGCGTCACATTCAAACCGGAGCAGCCTATGGGGGTGCAGTAGACCAACGAGCCGCCGGTCCCGCCATGGCGGCCAGGTACGGTGCCGTAGGTGTGGTCATACGCTCAGTAGGTACCGCATTTGACGACGTTCCACACACCGGGGTCACTATGTATCAGGACAGTATTCCAAAAATACCAGCTGCGGCCTTAGGTGTGCAATCAGCGGATCAGTTAACCAAAGCATTAGAGGAAAACCCCAACACACAGCTCTTTTTAAAAATGAGCTGCCAAACATTGGAAGATGCCCCCTCCCATAACGTCATTGGAGAGCTGGTCGGATCAGAGTTTCCTGACGAAATCATCACCATAGGCGGTCATCTTGACTCCTGGGATGTCGGACATGGGGCTCACGATGATGGCTCCGGCTGCATGCAGTCCATTCAGGTATTGCGCCTCTTCCAGAAACTGGGCATTCAACCTAAGCGAACCATTCGGGCAGTGATGTTCATCAACGAAGAAAACGGAACTCGCGGTGGATTAAAGTACGCAGAACTAGCCGAAGCGAATCAGGAAAACCACCTGATCGCAATTGAAAGCGATGGCGGTGCGTTTTCTCCCCGCGGTTTCGGGGTTTCGGCCGAAGATGCCACACTAGACAAGATGCGGTCCTGGCTTCCGTACTTCAACCCAAATACCATCAGCTACATCAAGAAAGGTGGTGGGGGCGTCGACATTGGTCCCCTAAACAGGACGCTAGGGACTCCGACCGCAGGCTTTATCGTGGACTCGCAGCGTGCTTTTGATTACCATCATTCTCCGGCAGATGTATTTGCAACCGTACATCCTCGGGAACTTGAGTTGGGAACGGCATCCATCGCCGGCTTTATCTACTTCATTGATAAGTACGGTCTGTAAGGATCACAGAAATTGAGGAAAAAGGTTGCATTCATGTTGATGTTGCTGGCTGCATTGCCCGCGGTGATGGAGGCGCATCAATTTTATATCAGCATTACATTTATTCAACACGACCCGGAAACAGAAAAGCTCAACGTACGTGTAAAGCTTTTTATCAATGACCTGGAAGAATCCATCTACCAAGATCGGGGCATTCGGATCGGAATCTGGGCGAACAAGCCCATTGAAGACGCAGCATCTTATGTGGAAGATTATGTGACTTCCCGACTTCTAATTTCAGTCGACGACGCTCCCGTAGCCCTAAACTTTGTAAGTCACAAAGTAGAGCCTGCAGAAGTACTGGAAGATAATGTGATGATTTGCCAATTAGAGGCTGCAGGGGTTTCGGAAATTGCATCCATCAAGGTCCGAAACAGTTTACTTTTCGAAGCAATCGATTCACAGATTAATATTGTTAACATTCGTGCCAACAATGCCCGGAAGGTCATCAACCTCGATAAGCAGCTTCAAGAAGACCAAGTGGACTATTAAGTCCGTCTAAAACGATGGAATTAGCACAACAAGACAGAGGTGGAAGGATTATTCGCAAGAGGTCTCTACTACGATCCATTCGGGCTCACCATGGTAGGCTGCACTAGTCGTGACTTGTCTGACTTCAGTGCCGTCTGTTTTCATCGTGAAAATGTGATCAATGGTATCTCTTTTTGAATGAAAGGCAATCAGGTCGCCGTTGGGTGACCATGCTATTTCACTGTCTTCATAGGGGTTGTCTGTAATTTGTGTCACTACCCTTGTATTAAGATCCAGAACAAATACATCGTTTCTATCGGGTTTGCCCTCTTCATAATATTCGGTGGTGAAAGCTAATTGTTTACTTCCCGGACCCCAGCTCAAATACTTTTCATTGGTGGTGTTTACCGTCAAGCGCTCGGTCGACTTAGATTCGAGGTCATATAGGTAGACTTCATTGTTTTCCTCCTTATCAGATATGTATGCGATTCGTTTCGAATCGGGGGACCACTTTGCTCTACCGTAATAGGCCAGAGAATCAGTAATGGGAAGTTCATTCAAATCTGCTAATGTAACAATCATCAATTGCCGGTTATCTCCCCGGCTCTCCTCCATGACCAGCCTCTGTCCGTCAGGCGATAGGTTAAATTCAATCAGGTTGCGGGAGTCCAATGGAAGATTGATCCCATCGATGTTCATGCTCATGATTCTAAAGGTATCATCCATATAAGCATAATAGATAATTGCATTCAATGAGGGGTTCCATTTTGGTGACCAGTCCCAACTTGGATTGGTGGTTAGCCGAGTCTCATTTCCAGCAAGATCGTTCCGGTAGATATCAAAATTTCCAGAGGCTTTCGAAATGTAAGTAAGGTAGGTCTGGCGACAGTCAGAATTCTTCTCAGTATTCTTTGATACGCAGGCGATGGTCAAAAAAAGACTTGCTAGCAGCAAATAATTGTTCATTTGGTCGAGTTTAGTTTTTGATTTCCAGGGAGTCAATTCGGCTTAAGCCCATTCCCTTTAACCCTTTTCTTAGGTTTGTTAAAATAGAACATGAAAAGAAGCTTTACCCACTATGCATTTATAATTATTGCGATTTTATTGGTATTGCCATCGAACCAAAAAAGACAATGTAGCTGGAATTGGCCACTTGACTGCCTTTGCTCTCTTCATTCACTGAATGAAAACTACCCGGAAAACTGTCGCAGGTGATGATCCAGGTGCTTCCAGATAAGCCTCCCCCAATCTTGCATGGTGAGCTCGCCAAAAAAAGGATGAGGTCTAAGGTTTGGGTTAGCCAGGACTTCCTGCAGGAGTCCTAGCAATTGCCTCTTCTGTTCATGAAATTGAGTGTCAAAAATCCGGTTCTTCACCACATTCATTTTTGAAGGAGTAGGAGACCCTTTCGGCCATGGAACCACATACAAAAGGAGCCAACGGCCGATTTTGGTTCTCTGAACCCCAGGTCCTTCGAAGCCTTGATTTGTAATTTTACCCAGCCCTAGTCTCAGTTGGAGGCAGCAATGTTCAAGCATCTGACCAATCTCCATCTTGCCCCACCTCCTATCATTTTCTTCGACGAGCGCAATTATTCTGTTTACAATTCCCTCATAGTCTTCGGAGTGAAAAATGTTCGCTGCCATGCCAGGTTGTTTTGGATCAGGTAAATCTAATAAGGATCGACACTTCCACACCATCGCTTCGGTGTCCATCCTTACCAGAATAACTTCCTTGTTCAATGTCTGCAATCTCCTAAGCAGTCTTTGCAAACTCACCGCCGCTTTTGAAGTGAATCGCTTTATTCCAAATCAAAATAAGGACAGCACTAACCAAGAGCGTAAGGTTACTCAGCCAATCAGGATCCCAATTAAAGGTCGCATTGGTTACCTCATCCACGCTCACAAAGAAGGTGAGCAAAAGAAAATTGTTGACAAAGTGGATTCCGGAAGCTCTCTCAATCCCATCATCCTTAAGGGTCAAAATTACGAGGAATATGGAGTAGATCGCACTAGAAATCAGGCTGCCCAACCCATAGCCAAAATGAGCAAAAGAAAATAAAATAGCAATGATTGCATTAGGAATCCAGGAACTAACAAATTTCCTTCCCAAATTCTGCAGTAGATAACCTCTGAAAATCAATTCCTCCCAAAATGTCTGGAAAAACAAAGCGGCGGCTGAAATCGCCGTAATGAGAATAAAACGTTGCACATCAAAACTATTTAAGAAGTTTTGAAAAGAACTAAAATCTTCCAGCATCTGCATAACTAAAAGCAATAGACCCCACTGAAGAAATCCCTTCCAGTACAGTTTCCATCTAAAAGATTTTCCTCCGACATTGATCAAAGTCGAAAAAGCTCGCCCATGTAAAAGGGGATGGAAATATCTGAGCACCAACATTAGCAGAGTGAAAACAATCCCAACAAACACATAAGAAATGGCATCTTTTCCTAACTGCTCCATTAAGCCTGATGACTTGAAAACCGGTACAAGTAGTCGATTGATCAGTTGGTTCATGAGAAGAACCGTTCCAAGACTGGTTAATAATAAAAGGACAAAGGACCACCATGGATTGCGACCTGATCCTGATTGCGCAATAAACGGATTTGGATTGCTTTTCATATTAGTTGTTATTAGATGTTTTACTTTCATTATTCTCCTTCTTTTCCGTCCATCTTATAGCTCCCCAGAAAATAGATTTGATCTCGAGGCTATCGTTTTCCAGCAAAAATTCTTCCTCATCAATGGGAGAAGAAGTCTCAAAGTGGAAAGAGAAACTCGAAACACTATCCGATTTTTCGCCCCATTTGTACAATCCATAAAGCAGCTTACCACTCAATCCTTTGCTTTCACTAACAGTGTCTTTTTCTGATGATTTTTCATTTTCCTGGGAGTTTGCACCAAGCGCTAACAGGCACCAGAGCACACTCATTACTAGATTCCTTTTCATGTCTATTAATTTTAAGATTCGAAGCAAAAAAATCGAAGACATTGCAGGGGAGAAATTTAGAGTGACACCTCCATTAGGTTCGAATGCCAACGACAATCTACCTGTGACAAACGACGTTCATCACTAATTCTACGAGGTCATCAAAATTCTCAAGACCTTTGGACTATGGTTTCATTCTTGAAAAAAAGGGTCGTCTACCACTCCATCGTCTGGGTTGTAGGAGTGGCCATATTGTTTATCAATATTTGGAGGACCTCAGATAATCTCTCTACTGGTGAAGCACTGAATTTTGCACTCTCTGTCACAGCACCCATGCTTTTGGTAGTCTATGGTCACTTTTATGTCAGAATCCTCTTTTTCAAAAAGAGAAAGTACCTCTTCTATGTCTTAAGTCTCCTTACCATTTTGGCATTAGGAATCGGTCTGGATCATGTAATTGGCATGTTTTTCCTGGGTGCCGAACAAGGTTTATTGCAAACAGGCATTAACCTTTCTTCGGTCATTTTAATCTCCACCGGATTTCAATTCTTCAAACGGGGACTTGTCAATCAATACTATAATCAAGAGTTAAAGGCTCGAAACATAGAAGCTGAACTTAAGATGCTACGAGCCCAGCTCAACCCACACTTTATGTTTAATACGTTGAATAACATCTATGCAATCAATGAAATAGAGCCTGCTAAAGGCTCTGCAATGATTCTGGAACTCTCCGATGTCATGCGCTACCATCTGGAAAGCACAAAACTGGCTTTTGTTACACTCGAGGAGGAGGTCAAACTAATACATTCCTACATCAGTCTGGAAAAACTTCGTCTAAACGACGTCACAAGTCTTGACGTCAACATAAAGGACTTTAATCCTCAATTCAAACTATCACCTGTTCTGCTGCTTCCCTTTATTGAAAATGCATTCAAGTACGGCTCGCACCCGCTGACCGCGAGCAAAATTGGTATTACTTTGCATTCAACCGACAATCAGCTAGATTTTCAGGTGCTGAACTCTATTGTTGCAAATAAGAAAGTAGTCAAGTCTAATATAGGCCTGGAGAATACCTTGCGGCGTTTGGAATTGATTTATCCAAACAAACACGACTTGCAGATAGAAAATGATGGGAATTACTATCTTGTAAAACTGACTATCCATGTCTGATTCCATCCGCGTACTAATCGTCGATGACGAACCACTGGCCCATGACCTCATGGACAAATATTGCGAGGGAGTATCTTACATTGAGGTTGTGGGGCACTGTTATGATAGCTTATCAACACTCAACTTCATTAATGAGCATCCAGTAGATGCGATTCTACTCGACATCCAGCTTCCGGATCTGACAGGCATTGAACTGCTTGAAACCTTAGAACATAGAGCTCCCAAGATAATATTCACCACCGCGTACACCGAATATGCCGTCCAAAGTTTTGACTTCGACCAGGTCATTGATTATTTGAATAAACCAATCCGATTGCCTCGCTTCATCAAAGCGATGGAGCGCTTACGGCATCAGCTACAATTGGAACAAAACATTCATAACTCGCCAAAGCTCGAGATCCCAAACACGGAGTTCAAAAACCATCTGTTGATAAAAGAAGATAAGATCACCCATCGGATTGAGTTGAAGGACTTAACTCATGTCCAAAGTTGGGGCAACTACCTCAAATTCTTTACTGTGGACGGAAGGGTGAGGCTCGCCAGAAAGACCATCTCGGATATTGAAAAGGAAATCAACGCTGCGGGTTTCGTTAGAATCCATAAATCCTACCTGATCAATAAGCAATATGTGTCGGCATTGGATGGAAACCGTGTGATCCTCAACGATCAGAAACTCCCCGTTGGAAGGAGCTACAAACTCCATGCAATAAACGAACTGATGAATTAAAGGTCTACTTTTTGATAGTCCAAAAATATCCCTGTAATTGAAATGCTCCAAGTCAGCAAACGGTACATCTTCGTACTGAATTGTTGACTCGAACTTGTTGGCACTGCTAAGGTTCATTACATTCGTACGAATCACACAGGTGCAGGCTTTGCATCGTTTGATAAGAATACAAAGCCAGCATCCTTAAACAATGCATTTTGAATTATTCCGTATGAAAACAGTATTAAAAATAATTGGGGTGGCCCTTTTGGCGGCCGCTTGTCAAAATCCTGCTACCAACCAAGAATCAATTTCGGAAGAAGAAATACAGATTGCGAAAGATCTCATTCAGGGTGCGTTTGATGACTTGTGGGGCGGCGTAGATTCTACCAAGATCAGTAACTATCATACCGAGGATTTTATCATCCTGGAACAAGGAGAAATTTGGGATAATGAACGGATCAAGGCCTACATGCGCCGTCAGCTTGCCTACCCGGACAGGGCAAAGAGGATCAATAAAATGGAATACATCTCAATCGATAAGTACGGGCCCTCCATTCAAATTGCATATTTCAACTATGCCGAGTTTACCCGTGCTGACACCCTGGTCGGAAAGGCCAGTTGGCTGGAAAGTGCCCTGGCCGTGCCCACCGAAAATGGCTGGCGGTTGAAGATGATGCACTCTACGGGGATGCGTAATTGATTGGACTGA
>CAZQDI010000165.1:0-9344 GCA_964591785.1 uncultured Roseivirgaceae bacterium | reverse complement strand
CTTAGCAGGTGTATTGATGAGTCACTATTCCTTTAATAAGGAAGATGTGAGTGTATTGCAGAATCCATCCAGAGAGGACATCATTAAGGCCTTAGATGGGCTGACCAGAACCGTCACTGAGAAAGACAATTTATTGATCTTCTTCGCGGGGCATGGGATATGGAATGCTCAACTGAACCAAGGTTACTGGCTTCCGAGTGATGCCTCGATGGATTCTAAATCGTATTGGTTATCTAATAGTACGCTAAGAGACTATGTAGGTGGTATCCGATCGAAACATACCTTATTGATTTCAGATGCATGCTTCAGTGGTGGTATATTAAAAGAACGCGCAGTATTTGGAAACAGTCGTGCAGTTCTCGAAGTATATAAGCTTCCAAGTAGAAAAGCAATGACCAGCGGCACGTTGAAAACTGTTCCGGACAAAAGCGTCTTTATTCAATACCTTGTCAAGAACCTGGAAAACAATGAATCACCACTTTTATCTGCTGACCAGTTATTCAGGAATTTCAAAACGGCCGTCATCAATAATAGTCCCAATGGACAAGTACCGCAGTATGGACCAATATCTCAGGCTGGGGACGAAGGAGGAGACTTTATCTTCTTAAGAAAGCAATGATTTAACGAGTAAAATCAGTCCGACAATACTGAGTAAGATGACGATACTTATCGCATAGTTTGTCGTCATTCCATGACTTAGACATTCTTTGAATGAGATCTGTTTTCCGGAGATGTTCCTGTAGATCCATTTCACAAAAGCTCCGGGCATGGTGAAAAGAAATTCTACTATGATATAAAAAGTAACTTCAAGGAAGAATTGTAAAATGAAAGTCATATGTTTTCATACGCTAGTGAACTTTCCATGGTCTAAGGATTGCGAAATTCCTCCAAGAATGAGGTATTGGTCCAGTAAATATCCCCATTGCTGGTATACAAAAGGTATTTTCCATCTGCAGTTACATATGGACATAGCTCATGGCCATCCGTGTTGACGGTGGGGCCCAAATTTTTCGATTGAGACCATGAACCATCTGGGTTCTTGAAACTAATGTAAAGATCCCCGCGTCCAAAGCCCTCCGGCCTTCTGCCACAGAAGATTAAGTAAGACTCGTCAGGGGCTACAAAGACATCTGCTTCGTAATTCTCAGTATTGATGGAATCTCCTAATCGAACTGGCTTCTGAAATGCCCCATCGACAAATGTTGAATAGTAAATGTCGTGATCAGATGATTTGAAGTCCTCAGAGGCATTAACGTTCGAAGCGAAATACATGGTCCCCTCGTTGGTAAAAGAGATGTAGTATTCATTGGCTTCTGAGTTAATGTTCGGTCCTGCATTGATAGGTTTTGACCACCCATCCGACCCCTTTTCCACGTACCAGATGTCGTGATCTTCCTTTATTGCTGTTCCATCCAGCGTACGTTTAGAAATAAAGTAAAGTCGATCTTCTTTCGGAGAGAGGAACGGATCATTGAACCCGTACTGATCGTGAGCCAGGATCGTCGCAGGATCAGTCCAGACTCCATTGACCAGTTTTGTATATCGGATTCTTGCATGCCCCTTTTTCGTAATGGCATAATAGAACTCTGTGCCCGCGGCGTTGAATACTGATCCGTACTCAAACTCTTCAGTCGAAATGAAATTTGGTGCAAATACCTTACGGTCCTTTGTCGGAGGTTCCTGACTCATGTACGGGCCTGCTGCGGAAATTGTCCGGACCATAGATGGATCAGCACCTTGAGATTTTAGCCATTCAGCAATTTCCGGGGCGTCGATCCGAATTGCTACTTCCAGTGGACTACTACCGCGCTCATTTTTGGTCTCGATGTTAACTCCGTGACCCACCAACTTCTCAACATACGAGAGTTTTTGGTCTAAGATGGCTCGATGAAGTAAAGCACTTCCCTGATTTTGAACCCACCCGTTATCTTCCTGGAGTGCAATGAGCCGATCCATCAACGTGTCCCTCTTGAATTGGACAGCTACGAATAAAGCAGTACTGCTATCTTGGTCTACCTGATTGATCTCAATGCCTCTCTCAATCAGCCAATTAAAGACCTCTATCTGATCACAGCCCACCGCCCAATGGAGCAGTGTTCGACCTCTGTCATCAAGCACATGAAGGTCTTGAAACTGCAGCAGGCTATCAAGTCGAGCAAGGTCACCATTACAAGCTGTCCGGTGGATGTCTTGCGCATAGGCTGCGTATGCGCCAAAGATTGAGATATAAAGTAGCAGAGTTCTTGGGTTCATAAATCAAAGATTACTCTACTTTATACTCTTTCTAGTTGAAATAGTTGATAGGTAAAGGAAGACGGCAGTCAGTCTGCCAAGGTTGGTCTACTGTTTCACCAATTTAACTTTCTTGCTGATAGACTCTGATCCAGTCCACAAACATGTATTGCGGGAAAGTGGTAGTCTCATCAGGTCGACCTGCCCATTCCCCCCCAACTGCGATATTCAGTAGCAAGAAAAATTCCTGATGGAATTCAGAAAATCGATCGTCCGAAATAGCAGCTTCAGCAAACTTTTTGCCGTCAACGGACCATGCAAAATGCTCTTGATCCCAGTCAAGCTCGAAGATGTGAAAGTCATCGGCAAATTTCTCTTTGTCAAGTTTAAAAACGACAGCACCCATACTTTCATGGAGCTCATTTTCATCGGCAAAATGAATGTTTGCTTCAATAGCTCCATCATCTTTGGAACCGTAGAGCTCCAAGATATCAATTTCTCCGCATTGAGGCCAGGGGGTATCTCCGCCGTTTTCATTAATATTTGCTCCTAACATCCAGAATGCTGGCCAAATCCCCTGACTGAAGGGAAGTTTGATTCTTGCGGCAATTTTTCCGTAACGAAAAGTTTGTTTGTTGGCAGTGTTCATTCGAGCGGAGGTGTACTGATCCATTCCATGGGAGTTACTTTCATGAATCGCTTTGATTACAAGGCAACTATTTTCTACATAGGCGTTATTTGCACTTTTTGTATACCGCTGCCATTCATCATTGAACTGCCCGGCCCTTTCCTCCTGGTACGACCAGTTCTCGAAATTGATGGCATCACCTTCGAATTCATCTGCCCAGATAAGATTCCACCCTTCGCCTGGATCGTAGGTGTAGGAGGTAGAAGTTGATAAATGTTCTTTTGCAGCCATGGATTTCCTTATTTTATTACAAGATAGGGTGGTAAGTAGGAGTATCAATACGTAGGCCGCGAGAACCTGTCTTTTCATTGTAATTGGGATTTGTGAGAACTCGAAGATACGTTTTCGATTCTTTTTTGATAGTTGGTGACTAAGGAGGTGGCAAAGGCATTCTTATCCTTACGAATTTGCTTCAGTCCATCCCCGTCTAGTATGGAGGGATGCAATGCTCGGAGCTGCGTATCACTCCAGATTGCAAGTTCGATTAGCAGTGGAGTTAGAGCCAAGCCCTTTTCTGTGAGCCAATAGAAGTTGGTTTTCTTATTTTCTGGCCTTTTAGTCTTAACGATTATTCCGATCTCTTCCAAGAGTTTCAATTTGGAAGAAAGAATGTTGGTGGCGATTGCTTCTTTACTTTCGGTGAAATCTTTAAAGGTTTCACTTCCCTCAATCAGCATTTGCTTCACTATCACCAGAATCCATCGGTCTCCCAAAACATCGATGGCCGAGGTGAAAGGGCAGTCGCACCGAAACCTACTTTCCAATTTCTCCATACAGTAAAATTACTTGCAAAATGCAAATTAAATTAAATATTTACTTGCGTTATGCAAGTAAATATTTATTATTGCTTTCATTATGCAAGTAAAAAATAGATTTATGAAAAGAAATACAATGGTAATGGTGCCGCTGGCTTTGTTTATGGCCTGCACTGCACCTAGTAAGAAACAAGTCAGTAATGAATCAAGCGAAATCAACAAACCAAATCAAACCATGAATGAAAAAGAGACTTTTGGTGCCTTTTTGGGTGCTGTTCTAAAACAAGATGCCGAGACGATTCGTGCCGTGGCTAACTCGGATTACATTCAGCATAACCCATTTATTCCAACTGGATTAGAACCGTTTATCCAGCTTCTTCCGGTGCTCAAAGAGAATGGTACAACTGCCGAAAACGTGCGGATGTTTCAGGACGGTAATTACGTATTCATGCACAACATCTGGAGAAATGCTAAACCTTTTGGTGCCGATGAAATGGTGTCATTTGACATCATCAGATTGGATAAGGCGGGAAAAGTGGCAGAGCATTGGGATGCGATGACTGGTTTAGTTGCTGAAACAGCAAATGGCAGAACACAAACGGATGGACCTGTCTCCGTGAAAGATCTGGATAAGACAGAACAAAACAAGGCACTAGCTAAGGGACTTGTAGAAGACATTTTGATGGGTAAGAATCCTAACAAGATCACTGAATACATTAGCGCAGAGACCTACCATCAGCATAATCCCGGGATTAAGGATGGGCTCAGTGGAATAATCGAGGCAGTAGAATACCTGACGGCGCAAGACAATATGTTTAAATACACTAAAATTCATAAGGTGTTGGGCGAAGGGAACTTTGTTCTGACGGTAAGTGAGGGACAATGGAGTGGAAAAAAGCAGGTTTTCTACGATCTGTTTCGAGTGGAAAACGGTCAAATGGTGGAGCACTGGGATGTGATTCAGGAGATTCCAACAGAAGGGTTGGCCAATGAAAATGGGATGTTTGGATTTTAATCCCAATGTGGAAACTCTAAATGATCCGGAAGGTCGTTTCGATCTACCGGATCATTTTGTTGTCTTTTTAGCTTTCAACAACTCCGCGAAAGATCCTCAATGGAAATGCTGTTTATCTTGATCTTGTCATGGGCCTAAAATCGCGAGATGCTTGGCTATGCCTGGTACTCGCATGCTACGTCTAAGCCATTACGGAAACCATTTCCAAGACCCCATTCGCGAGTTGTGTATTTCCTTGCACGGTGATTTTATCTCGGATGTCATCGGGTCGGATACTTTTCGAAAATAAGACCCAGGAATATTCTGCTGGAATGCTAATAAAAGCATCGGGAATACTTTTTGTTGCTGAACCTAAGTTCCAACCCTGAGTACCTTTTGTCAGATGCCATGTGCCACCTGCTTCGCCGGTAATGTGAGTCGAAACCTGAGTTCCTTCTTTTGCCCTTACTTTTCTAAATGTATTGGGTAGTGCCTGCAAAAACGTACTAATGACAGGATGAAAGAACTCTCTGTTCATAATAGCTTGTTGGTTGACAGCATCTCTAATTTGCTGTTGATGATGCCAATATTCTGTGTATTCCCGTGCCAGGTGCATCCAGTTGAAGCTAGTAGATTCACCTGCCCATGCCACAGGGAAAGTTGATTCACTCCATGGATCTAAGGATTGGTAGTATTCAATCACTTGATTTCCGACAAGTTCTAGTAATAGTATCAGTGTTTTTGGACTTAGTCGCCTAGTTGCCGCAACCCAGTCCGCATTAAGCTGATTAAGCCAGTTGACGATATCTACATATTCTTTTTTTTCAGGAGGTGTCTCCCCAAAGAAGCCGTCACGCTGAATGGAAAGGACCCGTAGTTGCGTATCAAGTATATGACTTGCCACATCTTTCACTTTCCAGTGTTTTGCTACCGTTTGTTCATCCCAATCGCGCTCACCCAGTGAGTTCAATAGTAGTACTAACTTACTTTGGAGTGGTCCGAAGAGCTTTCTTGTATCTATTGGAATAGTCTGGGAGTTCATAACACTGGTCTAGACTTTGCAAAACTAAAACCCCTTGCCAAAGAAGCTTGAAATATCGAAATAGATGGATTTGGTTTCACCTCCGGCAGTAATAATTTTTAGTATATCGTAGGGCTTCCCGTTATTGAAGTTCAGCGATTGCATAATGAACGTGTGACCTGCGTAGTTCTTTCTTAGCCAGGCATATTCTTCGGAAACACTTTTGACTGAGATTGCATCTTCAAATGAAAGTCCAATCCCATTGAGATGCTCCGACTTCTTGTTGCTTAGCCATTGGGAAAAGTCACCTTGTTTTGTGACAGGACTTACCTCCTCATTGAGAATTTGCAAAACTGCTGTCTTTAAGGGTGGGTATTCAGATCCGACGACGTAGGCATAATGATTGAAACCTGACAGGGTATCATCTTTATTTAGAAAAAGGTGATATTTTTTTTCACTGGAAGTAGTGTCCAGAAGGGTTTCAATTTTATAATCAATCTCATTGAGCGTATCTTGAATGATGAACTTATGTTTCCAGACCCAAATGTCATTTTTGCTTTCTTCATAGTTCTCAAAAGCGAGTATTGTTTGACTATTCCATTTAAACTGCTCAAAGCAGTACATTTCACTCATATGGCTAGGTAGATCACCTTGGGTAAAAGCCCTGTTTAGCGTTTGTTTCAGGGGTAGGGACTTCTCATATTCCTCAAGCTGATAGTGAGCTTGAATCAGTTTGGCCACTGCCGGGTAGTCATCCTCATATAACTTCAGGTGGGTCATCAATGAATTCTTAGCTTCCACATGGTAGCCTGCTAGCTGCTCACCCAAGGCGATGTTGTAACTGCAGTTGCGGTGTTCCGGGGTATTTGGCTTCAAGAGTTGATATGCCATCTTAAAGGCACTGATCCCCTCATCGTAGTTTGCTGATTCCAGGTTGATGGTTCCAATCGCCAAGTGGATATCTGGATCGGACGGCTCAAGATTCATCGCCACCTGATAATTGTTAAGTGCGGAATCCACCTGTCCAAGTTGATAATAGAGTAGGCCTTTTGAGCTGTGGAAAGCTGGGATGGATGGGTTCATGCCAATGGCCTGATTGAAATTGGGAAGAGCTTCCTGATATCTTTCCATGTACATCAGAGTCATCGCTTTATAGTAGTACATGTCATAGTCCGTCGGGCCCTTGTCGATCGCCATATCCATGAAACGTAGTGCATTGAAATCATCCTCGGTCAGGTAATATGCCATCCCCTTATAGTAAAGAGCTTTAGCACTTAATTGCGAGGTCTTTCCTTTTTTGAATTTGATGATCTTACCATATTCGGCATTTTCAAGCAATGCAGCGAGCTTCGATGTATCCTTGTCGGGTTGGGCTTGAGCCAGCAACTGAGTTGTAGAAAAGAGAGCAAAAGTCAAGAGCAGTGTAATCCTCGCAAATCTCCATTTACCGTCATCTGTCTTCATGCTGAAATCATATACTTAACAGTAGTAATCTACTACACTGTGAGGACGAAGACAAGTGGAAGGTTTGCGGTCACTTGGTTCTTCTCTTAATAAGGACCTTACAGAGATCTCACTGCTTTCACTGCTGACTGCGCTGCAGCATGTACGCTTGACCAGTCGGAACCATCTGTGTATGCATCGCCGGCAAAGTAGAGTTTATGATCGACCGGGGCACTAAGGTTCCTGAAAGTTCTTCGACCTTCAAAATAATGAACATAGGCTCCCCGAGCGAAGGGTTCTTCAGTCCAATTCTGAAACATGAATTTTTTGTAGTACTTGGAAGCCTTGCCGTCAAACAGGTCGTCAAGTTCACTGAGGATGTAGGCAATTCGTTTTTCCGACGAGCGATTGAGGTAAGGGTCGGCTACTGACCCGACAGCGAATAATCCAAGAATGTGTTGCTTAGAATTCTGGCCATATGCTGCGTCATAGTACAGCCGATGTCCTGCAGTTTCTGAATCTTCGTCAAAGGCTATCGCAGTAGGGTAGAAATTTTCTGTAAACTCCAGGAAGCCCTTGCACCCTCCCCAAACCGTGACATTCCTAATGGCGTCTTTTTTTTCGTTTGGAAGAGGTGGATTAAAGGTGATGGTATCAAGTTGTAGAAGCTTTACTGGTACGGTAATAATCACCTTATCAGCAGTATATTGAGTGTCCTTAGTTTGAACTACGATTTCATCTAACGAATAATTGATTGATACTACTGCCTCATTGAATTTGATTTTATTCTCAATAGATGGCACAATATATTTTGCATAAAAATCAAACCAGGTGGACCCGATGAATTTTTGATCGATGGTGAATCCGAGTTCTTTAAGGCTGACCTTTTGACCGTTCTTCATTCCATAATCACTATTGAAATCATAGGGTGTTGTCTTGATATCAATCAAGATGTTCGGGTCATTCACAATTTCATCAAAAATGCTCCTTCTGCTATGCAGCCATTCAGCCCCGACAGGGATTGGAAAATCAGCAAACTCGGTGGTGCGTTTCATCCGTCCGCCAAAAGTGCCTCCTGCTTCGAGTACCTGAATTTCTATTCCCTGCTGCTTCAATAGATGAGCTGCAGTAAGCCCGGCAGCGCCTGCTCCGATGATGATCACCTTATCGGACTTTTGCAGCGAACTTCCTGTACTTAACAGGTTGCAAGAAGGTAGAAAAGGCAATCCAATACCTAGGGTTCCTGCTAATTCAAGGAATTCTTTTCTGGTCATCTTGTATTAGTTGTCGTCAGGTCCGATCCAAAAAAAAGGGTTATGAGCTACTTCCCACAGGTGCCCGTCTGGGTCAGCAAAATATCCATGATACCCGCCCCAGTCGGCCCTTTGAGCAGCTTTTACCAACTCTCCGCCCGCTGCCACAGCTTGGTTCAGTACTTCATCGACTTCCTGCTCAGTTCCAACATTGTGGACCAGATTGATTGCTTGGTAGCCCTGACCTTCCGGGTCGACTCCAATGTCCGCAGCCAAGTGTCGACGTCCCGATAGCCCCAACCAAGCACCGTTCAAGTTGAAAAAAGCAACACCCGGAGGAGATTCATACATGGGCAATTGCAATCCGTCCCTGTAAAACCGGACGGACCTTTCCAGGTCTGTCACGCCAAGGGATACCATACTTATTCGGTTTTTCATCACTAAAATTGTCTCACCGTCAAAGATATAATTTGCTGCAACTCCGGGGGTTCAATGAGCCTTGAAATCACCAGTATCGATAGACCGCGTGCGCACCAAAGTCCAAAAGGTCGATGGTCTTATCATATTTAGCACCGAGACGTTGGGCAAGCTGGATGGAGGGGATATTGTTGGGATCAACATAGCTAACCAGAGAAGGAAGCTGCATGGTTTTCAATGCGAACTCCTTTACCGCCGTGCCAGCCTCTAATCCGAAACCTTTGCTTTGAGCTTCGGGTAGTAACCAATATCCGAGTTCCGGTTCTGGCCAGGGATCCGAATTCCAAAGGCCTACCGTGCCGATCAGCCTTTTAGAAGATTTCTCTTCCATGGCCAGATAGGAGTACCCAAGTAGTTCGTAATGACCGATGTATGTGGCCATCAGTCGCCAGGCGTCCTCCGGTTTTTTGGTTCCACCCACAAATCGAGCTAACTGTTCATTAGAGAAAAACCTGGAAATTTCCAGAAAGTCGTTTTTCTG
>CAZQDI010000164.1:0-9424 GCA_964591785.1 uncultured Roseivirgaceae bacterium | reverse complement strand
AAGCAGGCTCGATGCGCCCATGTTGAGTGGTGGCCCCTTCAATTTTACGGTTGGAGATGGAAATGCCGACAACATTCCTGCGGGCGGCATTACCGTAACCGGGGGATTCTCTGTCAATGATCAAAGCAGTTGGGTGGTAACAGATGAATCCGGTACCATCTTAGGTTTGCCAGGTTCTTTCACTGATGTCGACTTCGATGGAGCTGGTGGTGGATCATGCTTTGTATGGTACATAACCTATGGTTCCGGTTTAACAGGATTAACAGTAAACGAGAATGTAAGCGGGTTGGATGGAGTCTACGAGTTGTCCAATTCTGTAGAGGTAGTTCGAACTGAGGTTCAATAACATATAATTCTAAGTAGTAGTCTAATAATTTGCGGTAGGCTTGTGAGGTGCCCCTGTCAGCATAGCTGCAGGGGCCTTTTTTGTGACATTTCTCGCTAGAATAATTTACAAGTCAAATTTCACGGTAGCGACCCCATATCTTGGCTGAATGAAATAGCTATATGTGCTGATGAGGTTGTTGCTGAAATCGTCCCTTCTCACTTCTGAAGTATTTAAAAGGTTTAATCCCTGCACCTTAAATTCCCAAGGACTCTTTTTCTTACGATAGCTTAGAGAGGCATCCAGCACATCAAACGAGGAAGTTACTCCCTGGGTGCGATTCTGGTATTTATTAAACTCGTAGCTGACATCTAACCTAAACCCTTTGTAAATGAAAGTAGTGCTCGTAGCTGGTTGGTAGTTATAAAAAGTACTGCTAACATTTCCTGATGTGTATTCGTTGATCATCACAGCATATCCCGCCCTGACAGACCATGTCTTAAAGAGCTTCGCTGAGAAATTGAATTCATACTGTTGAGTAAAGTTCTCATTTTTAAGTACTTCACCATCAATTTGATTGTTAAGAGAGGTACTACTCAAATTAGCATTTCCGCTGATCCTCCAATTGTTGAATCGTTTTTCAAGGTTCGCATAAACAGATGCAATCTTATTTGCGGACGCACTGTTGATTGCCTCTAATATATTTTCAATCCCCTCGAGACGTTGGTTTTGTGTAAAGCCATCTTTGATGAATTGATAATTTAGACCTCCATAGATATTGAAAAAGTTGTACGTATTGAAGTTTCGATAATTCAGGTTGATGGTATGATAGATTGCAGGTTGTAGATTCCGAGTACCACTAAGCAGCGTGTTGTATCTATCAAGAATGAACCCTTCTGTATAGTTCGTGACATCTGCAAATTCCAGCGATTGGCGGTAGCTGGTTTGTAAGCTATGCGAGCTGCCAAAATCATAAGTGGTCTGAATTGTGGGAAACAAAAACTGGTAAGTTTCGAAGCTTTCAGTTGTATTGTTCAATCGGTAATTGTTCAGGCTAATACCTGGATCAATGGTCAAACGATTTAACTTTTTTCGAAATGAAAAGCTCACAAACTGATTATTGATGGTAAGCTGGGTATCTAGGTTCTCTAAATCACTGACCTCCCCAGTCAGTTGGGATCTCAACTTCTGATTGGAGCGATTGACTCCAAACGCACCATTCAAGTGGGTTGTCTTATTCAGTATATAGTAATAATTGAAAGACCCATTGAAGTTGGTGGTAGTAATCCTTTGTTCCTGCATCAAGGAGTTGGTCGTAGCTCCCAGGAAACCGGTAAAAAGTGAAAGGTCACTTGAAAGGCCTCTCAAAACCACATTCTGATCATGCTCCAAGCTTACTTCTGCCGCTATAATGTTCTTTTCGTTAAAGGCATTGAATAATCTTAGTTGATGCTGCTGATTGGTCGGAGATCTGTCAACTGATTCATCCAATTCAGTAGTCTCAGTTCCTTGTATTGAGATTCGATCCTGTGTCTGCAAGATGTCCCCCCGCTTCCCAAAAAAACTATAGTCAAGTTGCATGTTGTAGTTCGGTGTGAACTTGGCGGAGAAGCGTCCTAGTCCCGATTGGTTCTCGATGCGGGTAGAAGTCAACAATTGTTCTTGGATGGTTTGATCCAGTAGGGGGTAGGTACGTAGTGAATTAGATCCCATTCGATCATCATTGTTGAAGCCCACCAAAAATCCCGAAAGTTGAACTTTATCAGAAGGCTTGGCAGAAACGTTAAATGCAGCCAGTTGATTAGAAAGCTGCTGTGCTGAATTACGATCAGTTACAGGGATCCCTGCATTTGCTGGATTAATGCGATAGGTTGTGCCGTTTCTCGAGGCCAACGAACTCAACCCTCCGGTCATTCTAAAGTAGTCATTGAGTGAAAGGGCCAGTTCACCAATATTATTTGCATCTCCTATGAAATTGACACTCGTTTTAGGAGCATAATAAAAGGTATTGGCATGACCAAAGTACCTTTCTGTCGGCCCACCCCCAACCTCCAGATCGCCAAATACGATGCGCTTTTTGTCTTCTTTTAGCTCAATGTTCAGGGCAAGTCGGTCGTCGCCACCCAACCCTTGCATTGGAGCGATGTCGTTGAAGTTTTGCAGCACCTGGACACGATCGACAACATCGGCTGGGATGTTCTTGGTAGCTAACTTCGAATCTCCTTCAAAGAACTCTTTCCCATCGACGAGAACCTTATCTACCCTTTTGCCTTGAACTTCGATGTCACCATTTTCGGTGATGTTAAATCCGGGAAGGTCTTCCAGTACATCTTCTAATTTGCGCTCATCTCCGTCAGTAAAAGCTTCTGCTTTGTATGAGATCGTATCTCCTCTGACCAGTACGGGTATCTCTGCAACGACGGTTACTTCATCCAGATTGCTTACTGATTCTTTTAGAATGATAATGGTTGGTTCCTCGGAAGGCTGATCCAATCGAACGACTTTTTTATAGGGAACATAGCCCACGTAGGTGACTTGCAACTCGTAAGTCTTTCCTTTTTTTAGTCGAATCTGAAAATTGCCTCTGACATCCGAAACAGCAAATCCCTCCATTTCCTGTGTAGCGGTGTCCAATGCCATGACATTTGCAAAGGGGATTTTTGAAAGAAGGGAGTCACGAGTCTGACCTTTTAGCAGAAGATATTCCTGGCCGGAGGCCAGGAAATATCCAAGTGAGCAGAAGAGTAAAATGAATGTCCTTTTCATTTGTTAAGCTTAATTATCCTCCAATTCTTATTACTCGGGTTGTACCTCCATCACCTGTGTCGTACTTCTTCATCATTTCCTGTAATTTTTCATCACGGATTTTATCAGCCTCTTCCATGGTGACTTTCTTGCCTTTTGTAGGTCTTTCGATCACCACTGATTCGCTCGGGTTCAGCTCTATTTTAGTACACAGGTAGGTGAGTTCATCCTGCTTCAGTTCAAGTATAAGCCCCGGCAAGCCATAAGTGTTATCCGGACCTTGTGACACAGGTATTTCTGGGGTGTACCAGGCGGTCACCGTGGTGGTATCCTGCACCGTTTCTGTGGTAGCTTCATTGTCGTCGAGTGCCATTGTCATTCGCTCCTGAATATCCGTGAACGTTGCCTTTACCACCGTGTATTCGCCGATCTTCTTTTGTTCTCCAGTGACCTTCCATCGGTATTCTGGAAGCTTGTCCTCAATAAGAAATTTCTTGCCAAATATTTCGGTTTCTTCAAGAAATAGGTTTTCACTGGGATTCACATAACTCTTTGAGTTTCCGGTTTGAATTCGTATTTGCATTCCTCCTGTATTGCCGGTGTTAGCAACAG
Source organism: uncultured Roseivirgaceae bacterium (assembly GCA_964591785.1). Lineage (GTDB taxonomy): Bacteria > Bacteroidota > Bacteroidia > Cytophagales > Cyclobacteriaceae > Ekhidna. The sequence continues at coordinate 5,742 of CAZQDI010000164.1, read as the reverse complement.
GATCCAATTCTTCTTTTTCTTTCCACATTGCTTCCTGCAGATTAAATGTTAAGGTAAAGTCACGTTGCATCTGCTGGGCTAACTGCTTACGGAGCGATTCTTGCATTTCTGGGTTCATATTGCTACCTGCTACATTGACCGCCTCGATGTTCATCGATGACTTGTAATGCGCTACACCTTCAAAATTTTTCTGTGCCTGTGTGGAGGTGATTCCCACAAGTAAGCCTAGTACTAATGGGATCAGTGTTTTGATTCTCTGCATTTGAATTTCTTTTGAAGCAAACCAAATGAGATGAGTGCTAACCCATGGTTAAGTAGTGTTAACGAGTGTTAACCATCGGGAATTAATGAATGGCAGCCTCCTATATTTGTCGATGTGAAAGGGCATACCTACAAAAATTTATTAGTACTAATCATTGTTACTGCTGTGGTTTTGATCGCTGCGCAGGCCTATTTTACGCTGCAGAACTATCGCGTGAATCAACAGCGATTTGTAAATGACGTGCAGATTGCTCTCGACCTCGGAGTTGAAAGTTATTTTTCAGACCAGGCTAGAACGAGCATTAAGATCTTCACAATGGACATTCCTGAAAAGGATACGACCTTTTTAGGGCACAGAATTCAGGCGACAATTTCGGCAAGCGAAGAGATAGATTCCCCGATTTTCATTTTTGATACCACAAGCAGCAGCTATACTTACAAGTGGGCGACGGGGAAATCGGCAGATTCAATGCGGTTGGATTCTATTATTGAAGTTCATAATACCGCAAGTCTTAGCAAAATCTCTATTCAGAAGGATCGTGAAACGCTTTCCAATAATTTCAAAAAATTGACGGATAAGGTGATGCTTTCATTTAGCGAAGATCTGCTGGATCTGGGAAAGCTTTACAATGCGGTCCAGGAGGAACTGAGTCGTAAAAAATTAGACATTCAATTTGCTCTTCAACAAGAATCAAACGGTAGAAACACGACGATTGGGGAGGCCCACGACTCTTTTCTCACTACGAAATCAAAATCGTCGTACCTTGGAAGTAGGCGGTCTCTCCAGATAAAATTTGAAAACGCAACACTCAGTATTCTAAAGCGAGGGTTAGCTGACTTAAGCCTTTCAGTCCTTCTTATTGGACTGGTGATCGGCACCATGCTTTACCTCTATCGGACAATCAGTCAGCAAAAACAACTTGCTGAAATTAAAGATGACTTAATCAGTAACATCACCCATGAGTTCAAAACACCCATTGCTACCATTTATTCTGCATTGGAAGGAGTGACTAATTTCAATGAAGCAAACGATCCTGAAAAGACTAAGAAGTACTTAACAATATCCAATCATCAACTCAGTAAGTTGAATTCAATGGTGGAGAAGCTCTTAGAAACAGCAACCATTGATAAAGGCAGGCTTAAACTGAATCGGGAGGAGCTGGAACTTGTTTCATGGACAAGAGAAATAGTCCAACGTTTTACCATGATGACAGGCGAAAAGGCGATGAAGACAGACTTTGAAATGCAGTCCTATGTTGGATCTATTGATGCGTTTCATTTGGAAAACGTGATCTCTAATTTGATTGACAATGCCATTAAGTATGGGGGAAATGAAATTGTCATTAGGATGAAACAAGTAAAAGAGCACCTTGTCTGGGAAGTGGAGGACAACGGGGAGGGTATTCCAAAACATGCCCAGGATCGAATCTTTGAGAAACTCTACCGAGTTCCTAAAGGAAACACGCATGACGTTAAAGGATTTGGTATTGGCTTATACTATGCCAAAACAATTGCGGAACTGCACGATGGTAGTCTTCAAGTTAAGGTTGACCATAAAAGAACCACCTTTGAGTTGATCCTATGAGTACTTCGAACCCAAAAATATTGTTAGCGGAAGATGAAGAATCACTTGGAATGATCATTCAGGAAAGCCTTGAGAGCCGAGATTTTGATGTCACACTTTGCAGAGATGGGATGGAGGCCAAGCAGGTGTTCTTGAATCAAACCCCGGATCTTTTGGTATTGGATGTGATGATGCCAAAATTGGATGGTTTTACACTGGTTAAAGAAATAAGAAATCTGGATCAGTTCGTTCCAATTATTTTTTTGACAGCTAAGTCACGAACAGAAGATGTGGTCGAGGGTTTTGGGTATGGGGCCAATGATTACCTCAAGAAGCCCTTTAGTATGGAGGAATTGATTGTGAGAATCAGGGCACTTTTGGATCGGAAAGGAAACCCGGGAGAAGTGGTAGATTCTGCGTCGATCGGGACCTATACTTTTGATCGCAAAGCACAGCTTTTGAGACATCCAGGTCTGGGTGAACCTTGTCAGCTAACTCACCGCGAAACTGAGTTGCTCAGTGCCCTGCTCCAAAACAAAAATGACCTGACGGATCGAAAAATTATTCTAGAATCATTGTGGGGTAACGACGATTTTTTTAATGCTCGGAGCATGGATGTGTTTATTAGCAAACTGAGAAAAAAGCTTGCACTTGATCCTTCCATTCAAATCTTGAATGTACGGGGCTATGGCTACAAGTTGGTCTGCTGAACACAACGTCTTCGCAAGAAACTGAGGTTGCAGAGTGTCAGATACCTAAAATCACGCAGGTAATGGCACATAAGAGTCGTCACCGGGGACGTTAGGAAAACGTTTGTTTTTCCAATCTTCTTTGGCCTGTTCCAGGCGTTCTTTACTTGAAGCGACAAAGTTCCAATATATGAATCGTTCCTCAGGGAAAGGCTCTCCACCAAACAACAAGATCAACGAATCTTTCCTGATATGAAGTTTACATGCGTCCTCTGTTTTTGAAACTAGCATGTTCCCTTGCCTAACCACCTGACCACAGGCGTTTACTTCTCCATTTACGATACAAATTCCAATTTCTCCTGAAAGCTGATCTTTGATGTCCAGCTCATAATCCTGATCCGTTTGGATTTCTACCATAAACAATGGAGAATAAACGGGAAGTGGAGATTCTCTTCCATAGCCTTTGCCAGCAACGAGTCGAAACGCTGCTCCTGGTTCAGTCCACTTCGGCAGGGCTTCAGCTTCAATGTGGTGAAATGACGGACTTACGTTTTCCATCTCTTTAGGAAGCGCTACCCAGATCTGGTACCCATGGATGTTAAACGACTGACCATTTCTCCTAGCGTTCGGGGTACGTTCTGTGTGCGTGACACCGCTTCCTGCAGTCATCCAATTCACCGAACCAGGCTTGATAATCATGTCTGAGCCGATGCTGTCTTTGTGGTGAATTTCTCCTTCGAATAGGTAAGTTAGAGTAGATAACCCAATGTGCGGGTGCTGGTCGACGTCCATGTATTTTATGGGTCCGATCGTGGAGGGTCCCATGTGGTCAATGAAGATGAAAGGTCCAACCATCCGCTTTTTCCGAAAAGGGATGAGTCTGCCAACCAGGAAATCTCCAATATCTCGACTGCGTTCTTCAATAATGAGGTCAGTATTCGACATCTACTAAAGTGTTTATGTATATACTTTTTTGTTAAATGTGTAGGAAATAATCCAAAATACGATGGCCACTAAAGCTCCTCCAAATTCGCCGTCCTTAGCTGATAAGTGCCCTTCCAATGCAAGAACAAAGTCGAGTAAAAATCCAAAATATGCCCACTCTTTTAATGTTTTGGAGAAGTTGGTCAGCAGAGTCGCTACACCTAGAAGTTTAAGGATGGCCAATGGAATAACAATTCGTTCGTTGTACCCAAGGCTGACAAAAACCTGAGACACTGCAGAGGTGTTAAAAAAGTACATTCCGGCAGACATTACCATCATTAAGCTGAGTAAGCCGGTAGAAATCCAATAGATAATTTTATTCTTTTTCATTGCATCTTTAGTTATTTGTAAAGTAAATAATTGCTTCTCAATTGTGCGAATTCCTGGAGCGGAGCCTCCCATGTTTTTCTGATCTCTTCCTCACTCATGCCACTTTCAATTTGCTTTTGCAATTTGCCAGTCCCTTCCAGCTTGATAAAATAATCATTAAAAAAATCTTTACTTATCATCTGCTGGTAAGCGTGAATAAGCGGTTGCAGTGAGAATTCGTAGGATGTGGATTCCCCTGTCCATGAAATCCCATAGCAGATTTGATTTTCATAGGGCGGCCAACGAGATCCTTCCCAGGCTTTAGGGATAAAAGAGAAAGTGGTGTCCGGGTATTCGGGATGTCCAATTACTTGAAATGGATAGTCAGTGCCTCTTCCGACAGACATGATGGTCCCTTCAAATAAGCATAGGCTAGGATACAGCGATATGCTAAGATCATTGGGGAGATTTGGAGAAGGACTTAGTGGCAAAGAATAGGGCGTCGAATGATCCCAGTTTTTCACCGGTATGACAGTCAAGTCACATTGAACCTGATCAAATAGCCATCCTTCTTCATTAATCATACGTGCCAATTCACCCACTGTCATCCCGTGAACTATGGGGATCGGGTGCATTCCAACGAATGATCGATAGGTAGTATCCATCACGGGTCCATCCACGTAACTACCATTGGGGTTAGGTCGATCTAAGACAAGCATTTGGATATCGTTTTCTGCACAAGCTTCCATCACATAATGCATCGTGCTGATATAAGTATAGAATCGAGTGCCAACATCTTGAATGTCAAAAACCATGACATCGATCCCTTGCATCTGCTCATGGGTGGGTTTCTTATTTTTGCCATAAAGCGAGATGAGTTCAAATTGTTGCAAACTTGAATCATAATCTATGGAAGCCCCATCGCTGGCAGTTCCTTTAAATCCATGTTCAGGTGTAAATACTTTGTCAACTCTTACACCCAGGGCAACCAGTGTATCAGTAAGGTGAGTGCCACGAACTTCTGAGCTATGATTGACAGTAAGAGCCACGCGCTTACCTTCCAGGTACTTGATGTATTGGTCCATTTGATAAGCGCCGGGAAGAATTGGTTCATGAACTTCTTGCGCAGTATTTCCACAACCAACTACAAATAAACAGACAGTGATAATGATCCTGATCATAATTCCACCAAGTTAACTTGTTCTTGCAGCATTGAAAACCCTTCTTTGCAGAAGTAAATGAATCTTTCGTTTTTTATTTCCAATCGAATCTCGAGGCATACTGAGGGTGCCTTTTCCACGACGATCAATCGCATTGCCGTTCTTTGCACCGGGCTAGGTCTGGCGGTATTGATTGTGGCATTCATGGTTCTTTATGGATTCAAAACTGAAATAAAAAATAAGATCTATAGCTTCAGCGGGCATCTGATCATCAATAAGTACACACTTTCAACCTCTTTTGAGGAGACCTCAATCACGGTTTCCGATACCTTGGTCGCTGAACTTGAGCGGTACGAACTCACAGATCGTTTTCAACCGTATGCGATGAAAGCGGGGTTACTGAAGACTTCTGAGGAAGTGCAGGGAATTCTTTTGAAAGGGGTAGACCACAGATTCGATACCCTTGGATTCAGGAAGCACCTACTTTCTGGCCGTTTTCCGGATCTCTTTGGTGACCAGTACTCAACTGAGGTTGCACTCAGTAAGAAGATTGCCGGCTACTTAAGCCTTTCCGTAGGTGACGAAGTGCTTATTTATTTTGTGCAAAACCCACCTCGATTTAGGAAACTTCAAGTGGTAGGCATCTACGAAACGGGGCTTGAAGAATTTGACGAGAAGATTGTGATGGGCGATCTTGATTTGATTAGAAGAATGAATGATTGGGAGCCAAACCAGGCAGGTGGCATCGAAGTTTTTATTCATGACACAGAAAGTT
>CAZQDI010000163.1:0-9467 GCA_964591785.1 uncultured Roseivirgaceae bacterium | reverse complement strand
AGGGTCCATTTACATAGGCCATAACAATCAAGGCATCCATAAGATTGACCTTAAGACTAAAAAAGAACTTGCCTCAATCCAACTTGGGAATCATCAGATCTATGACATAGAACTAGTGGACGATTCTATTTGGATTGGTCTGCAGTCTGGCGAAATTGTTGTGCTATCTCCAACATTAGAGGTACTACAAAGACAAAAGTTAACTACCGATCGAATCCGAAATATTAGTCGATTCGATGATCAGCTTGCCATAGCTTCCAGTGACCATACTATTCGGGTCAAGGAGTTTCGTAGCAATAAAGAGTTCAACCAGCTTCGTGGGCATAAAAACTCGGTTTTCGCTGCAAAATATCACCCTTCAGGAAAGTATTTAGCTTCGGCAGGCAGGGATGCTCATCTCTGTATTTGGGATACAAATGAGAATTATCTTCTACGTGAATCCATAGCTGCGCATTTATTCACAATTAACGATTTAGTTTTTAGCCGAGATGGCAGGTATTTTGTCACCGCAAGCATGGATAAAACGATCAAACTCTGGGATGCGTACAATTTTAAGTTATTGAAGGTGTTAGATAAGCATAGACATGCTGGCCACGGAAATAGTGTAAATAAACTAATTTGGATGGATTATCAGGACTTATTAGTATCTTGTAGTGATGATAGGTCCATTTCCATCTGGAAAATAGACTTTGAAGAGTGATTAGCTCTTCGTTACTTTGCATATTAGAAATGTCCAAAAAATATAAGCTGCCACATTTTTATTGGATATTAAATAGACAAATATGAAAATCACACCGCTAGAGATTCGGCAAAAGGACTTTGAGAAAAAGCTTCGCGGATATGATAAAGATGAAGTTAATGCCTTCTTACAGTCTCTCTCCAATGAGTGGGAACGAATGCTTGAAGAAAATAAGGATCTCAACATCAAGCTTCAACAAGCAGAACGTGAGGTAAAAAAACTAAGAGAGGTAGAAAGTTCGCTTTACAAAACACTGAAGACTGCCGAGGAAACGGGAGCCAATGTCATCGAGCAAGCAAACAAAGCTGCTGAGCTTCATATGAAAGAAACTCAGATGAATGCGGAGGCTTTACTCAACGAATCCAAAAATAAAGCTCGGGCCATGATTGAGCAGGCTGAGGTTGAGGCTCGTCAAATCATTGAGGAATTGCAAGAAGCTGTCAAGAACTTGGAGCAGAATCATAGGGATATTGAAAACCAGAGAGAGATGGCTCTCCAAGAGCTAAAGAACTTGTCTGTGGCGCTGATCGAAAAAGTAGAGCGTAATACTCAAGAACCAAAGGAATTTCGTTTTGATGATTACATCAAACGTGTTAAGAAACTTGCCAAAGAAAGCGATCAGAGAATAAAAGCCGAAAAAACTTCAGTAGAAGTTAAGAGCAAAATCGTTGAGAACCTAGAATCGACGGGTAGAGAAACTGAATCTCTCGCAGTGAAACCGACGCCAACCGAGAAGGAATCAGAATCAGTCGGTAAGGAAGAAGAAGTAGAAGAGAAAGTGACGGTTGAGACAAAAGTCGACGAGTCAAAAAAAGTTAACACCGAAGAGACCGGAAACAAGGAGAAGATTACGGGACTAGTTGATAGCAAACAACTACTGGAGTCTGTTCAAGAAAAGAAAGAGCCAATTGTTGACGTAAAGGAACCTGTGATAGTTGAGTCGACCCTGTCATCGATCAGTGAGCCAATGCTTCCAAAACCTGTAGATAAGGAAGACGCAAGCCTTGTTGTAGAAGAGGAGACAAGGACTCAGGAAAAGAAGGGTCCTAGAATCGCTCGGACTGTATCCTTTTTTGATGAATTAGATACCGATAATTAAACTATGGGCAAGGTCTCATTGGAAGGGATGGAATTCTATGCGCGACACGGCTATTACGAGGAAGAGCGCGTAATTGGCAACAAATACAGTGTAGATGTGACACTTGAGGTAGACTTTTCAGAAGCCGCTTCTGCTGACAAATTAGATGGAACTGTCAATTATGAAAAAGTTTATGAAATAGTTCAAAGCGTTATGAATATTGATGCAAATCTGCTAGAGCATTTGGCGGGAAAAATGATCAATGAGCTGAAAATAACCTTTGAAGAGGTAACAAAAGTATGGGTAAGGATCAGTAAGTATAACCCGCCGATCAAAGGGCTTTGTCATAGGGCAACAGTTGAATTGGAGGGTTAGACAAATACAAAACCACGGCCATCAGATTCATCATAAAACTCAATCTTCTTTCCAGCCAAAAAGAGATGCTCTTTTTTCTGGATGATTATTTGGACCCCTTCAAGAAAATATTCTTCGTCAGTCTCTTTTTTCTTGTCGAATCCCAGCTTAAAACCAACTCCACATCCCATCCCTTTGGTAGCTATCCTGAGGCCGTAGTCTTTTGGGATACCTTTGGTTTTTAGGATATTCTTCACTTCAATAATTGCGCGTTCACTTATATCTATGGGTAATTCCATACTTTCAAATCAAAACAATCTTCTATAACCAAACCTTAAATATTCGCGTTATTTTTGGAATTCAACAATTCAACAATCTCCTAGATGGAATTAGTTTACGAACTTCTTAAAATCACCATTCCAGCTTTACTCGTCTTGTACCTTGCATATTTATTAGTTAGGTCCTTTTTGCAAAAGCAATTAGACGAAATAGCACTTAATCTGCGACAGAAAAATCAAGAGATTGTGGTGCCAATCCGTTTGCAGGCATATGAGCGAATTATTTTGCTTTTGGAACGAATTACTCCATCAAACCTTCTTTCCAGACTAGGAAACTCCGATTACTCTGCTGAAGAATTTCAGCAAATTCTGATCCACGAGATAAGAAACGAGTTTAATCATAACCTTTCTCAACAAGTATACATGTCTGACAGCTCATGGACCTATGTATCCACTTCGATTGAGCAGACGATTTCACTTATTAATTCAGCCGCCAATACACTCGGTGAAGGGTCAAAAGGGATCGAGCTTGCAAAAGTTGTCTTGGAGATGAACGCTGGAGAGGAACTGGATTCAACAAAGCAGGCAATCAAATTTGTGAAGGAGGAAATACAAACAATATTCTAATTGAACAAAAAGGAACAGATATTCAATAAAGCCCGTGAAACGATCGGCGACAAAAGCAAACTCAAAAAGGTTGTCTCAAAGTCTTCCGTCAAGCTAAAGGAGGTAGTAGAAAAGTCGACAGAATGGAAGGAGTTGAAATCAAAAGTAACCACCTTGATTAGTATGGTGCAAGACCATATTTCCGGAAAATACAAAGCCTTTTCCAATGGCTCTATTCTAATAATTGTCTTTGGATTGGTTTATTTTATAACACCAACCGACATTATTCCTGATTTTATTCCAGCCTTGGGCTTTACAGATGATGCCTCCGTCTTGTTTCTGATCTACCGGAAGCTGAGTCAGGATATCGATAAATATCTCGACTGGAGCGAGCGCGAAGCAAAGGAAAGATGAGAGTTGTTATTCAGCGTGTTTCGGAAGCTGCTGTTACGATTGATCATCAAATAAGATCCAGTATTGGAATCGGTTTGATGATTCTTGTTGGAATCGAACAGGAGGATATTCAGGAAGATGTAGACTGGCTTTCCAGAAAAATCATTCAAATGAGAATATTTCCTGATGACTCTGGTGTCATGAATAGAAGCTTGGTAGACGTCGATGGAGATATTTTAGTAATTAGTCAGTTTACACTGCATGCAAGTACTAAAAAGGGAAACAGACCTTCCTACATTAAAGCTGCTAGACCGGAAGTTGCCATACCCATTTATGAGAGTTTTGTAGCTTCACTGGAAGCTAAACTTGGTAAGTCAGTAAAGACCGGTGAATTTGGGGCTGATATGAAAATTTCATTAGTTAACGATGGACCTGTTACTATTCTGATAGATACTAAATTCCGAGAATAAAGTAGGTATCCGGATTGCAGTCCGCTGTCTCATTAAAACTTTGTGGTATCGACGTGGATTAACTCCCCAATCTATAAATTCGATCAAATCTATTTCTATCTTTGCGCCCTGTTTTTTTCGTGTCCTGGGAGGATAAAAAGCTTATTAAATGAATAACATACGGAATTTCTGTATCATCGCTCATATTGATCATGGGAAGAGCACTTTGGCAGACCGATTATTGGAATTTACCCAAACGGTCACCGAACGGGACATGCAGGCGCAGTTGTTGGATGATATGGATTTGGAGCGTGAGCGGGGTATTACGATCAAAAGCCATGCGATCCAAATGGATTATGAACAAAATGGAGAGAAATACATCCTTAATTTGATCGATACTCCTGGGCATGTTGATTTTTCCTATGAAGTTTCTAGATCAATCGCAGCGTGCGAAGGAGCCTTGCTGGTGGTGGACGCAGCTCAGGGAATTGAAGCTCAAACCATTTCAAATTTATATTTGGCGCTAGAACATGATCTGGAAATAATACCAGTTCTGAACAAAATTGATTTGCCAGGAGCCATGCCAGATGAAGTCTCTGATCAAATCATAGATCTTATTGGATGTGAAAAAGAAGACATTATTCAAGCGAGTGCCAAAGAAGGGATTGGAATTACAGATATACTGGAAGCCATCATTGACAGGGTGAATTCTCCGGAAGGAGACGTCAATGAACCACTCCAGGCCATGATTTTTGATTCTGTTTTTAATCCTTATCGAGGGATCGAGGTCTTTTTTCGGGTATTTAATGGGAGTTTCAATAAAGGCGACAAAGTGAAATTTGTTAATACTGGGAAAACCTATGAAGCAGACGAAATAGGAGTATTGAGACTAAACCACGAACCACGAGGAACGATTTCGGCGGGGAATGTTGGCTACTTGATATCGGGGATCAAAGTTGCGAAAGAAGTGAAAGTCGGAGATACCATCACTCATGTGGATCGACCGACCAAAAGACAAGTAAAGGGGTTCGAAGATGTCAAGCCCATGGTTTTCGCTGGGATTTATCCTGTGGAGACCAGCGAGTTTGAAGAACTTCGGGCATCAATGGAGAAGCTACAATTAAATGACGCTTCTTTAATTTGGGAACCTGAGACTTCCGCGGCCTTGGGGTTTGGATTTCGATGCGGGTTTCTCGGGATGTTACATATGGAGATTGTCCAGGAAAGACTGGAGCGCGAGTTCGGAATGACAGTAATCACAACTGTCCCTTCCGTACAATTTCATGCCATTGAACATGATGAGTCGATCTTAAAAGTAAGTGCACCATCTGAGTTGCCAGAAGCCAACCTGATAAGCCATATTGAAGAACCATTTATTAGGGCACAAATTATTTCTAAGGCCGAATTTATTGGACCAATTATTAGCCTTTGTATCGATAAAAGAGGTGAAATAAAAAATCAGGTTTACCTTACTTCAGACAGAGTTGAATTAACCTTTGAAATCCCACTTGCTGAGATCGTATTTGATTTCTTCGATAAGCTAAAAACCATATCCCGAGGATATGCCTCACTTGATTATGAGCTGATTGGCTACCGAAGATCAACCATGGTCAAACTCGATATTATGCTAAACGGAGATAAGGTTGATGCATTGTCGGCGATTGTGCATAGAGATAAGGCCTATGAATGGGGAAAGAGACTTTGTGAAAAACTACGTGAGCTGATTCCCAGGCAGATGTTTGAAATAGCAGTTCAGGCCTCCATTGGAACTAAGATCATAGCGAGGGAAACCGTAAAGGCCATGCGAAAGAATGTGCTCGCCAAATGTTACGGTGGCGATATTTCTCGGAAAAGAAAATTGTTAGAAAAACAGAAAAAAGGAAAGAAGCGAATGCGTCAGGTAGGTAATGTTGAAATACCGCAAGAGGCATTCATGGCTGTACTAAAATTGGACTAGACATGGAATCACCGACAATAATTGATGGCAGGAAAATCTCTAAGGAGATAAAGAATGAAATTGCGGAAAAAGTGCTTAAGATCAAGGAAGATGGTGGTAGGGCACCGCATCTGGCGATTATCATTGTGGGTGATGATGGAGCAAGCCATACCTATGTAAATGGTAAGATCAATGCTTGCAAAGCTGTAGGATTCGACTTTACCTTGATGCACTTTGCCAGTACGATCTCGGAGCAGAAGCTGATGAAGCACATCGAATCGCTCAATGAAGACGAGGATATAGATGGCTTTATTGTTCAAATTCCACTTCCGGATCACATTTCGGTAGAACACATTACCGAGAGGATATCTCCATTGAAGGATGTGGATGGCTTCACAAATCAAAATTTCGGAAGCATCGTATCCAACAATCAACTTCTGTTACCCGCCACCCCATATGGAGTAATGGAATTGATTCGGAGATACAATATTCCAACAAAAGGCAGACGATGTGTGGTGGTTGGTGCCTCTCGAATAGCTGGCGCACCGCTGAGTTTAATGATGCTCCAAGATGGGGGAGCCACGGTTACTGTATGTCACAAACTCACTGAAAATCTATCAACTCACACAAAGGAGGCAGACATCCTTATTGTCGCCGTTGGAAAACCTGGATTGGTTACGAAAGAAATGGTTAAAGAAGGTGCGGTTGTCATTGATATTGGTACTACAAGGGTAGAAGATCATTCGAAAAAGTCTGGATTTAGATTGGCTGGAGATGTAGTCTACGAAGAAGTGGCTCCAATATCCAGCTACATTACGCCAGTTCCCGGTGGCGTTGGTCCAATGACTATTGCTTCCCTTTTAGTCAACACACTTAAGGCATACGAAGCGAATCATGCGTGATCCGGACTATTTACCAGTCATGGAATCATTTTACACGGTTCAAGGTGAAGGCTATTACTCTGGAACCCCAGCGTACTTCATTCGGCTTGGCGGCTGTGATGTTGGGTGTCATTGGTGTGATGTAAAAGAGTCATGGGATGTCAGCAAATTTGACTGGTTGCCCGTGAATTCAATCGTAGATGAGGCCAAATCTTCAGGTGCTGAAGTAGTTGTAATTACTGGAGGCGAACCCTTTATTTACGATCTCTCAGTACTAACACAAGCATTGATGGCCTGTGAATTACAGACAAACGTTGAAACATCAGGAGCTTATCAATTAACAGGTCACTGGGATTGGATATGCTTTTCTCCCAAAAAATTTAAATCTCCACTTGAAGATTTTTTTAGAAAATCCAATGAATTAAAGGTGATTGTTTACAACCAAAGCGACCTAAAATGGGCGGAAGATCATTCTAGCAAGATGAATCCTGAAGCTAAATGCTATCTGCAGCCTGAATGGTCAAGAGAAAAAGAAATGACACCTTTGATCGTTGATTATATTAAGGCAAACCCCAAATGGAAAATTTCGCTACAAACACACAAATTCATGGACATACCGTAAGGGCTATATGCATCGGATTCTTTTTTTGTAGTTCATTATTCCTTAAAAGCCAATCAAACCTTTTTAGTGACAATAAGAAAGCACTTAAAACTTACTACAAAGCTGAGAAAAAGGTAAAAGATCGAGACTTTGAAGGCGCATTAGAGCTGTTTGCTAACTCAGCAAAACTTGATCAGAATTTCTCTGAACCCTATCTGAGAATGGGTAGCCTTTACAGTAGAATGGGCGAGGAAGATTCAGTTTATTCAAGTTTTGTCAAATACGAAGCGTTGTCTCGATCACCAAAAGCATCTGTATTGGAGCGATTGGCTTCGATGGCGCTTGACCGGGGCCATTATCAACAATCAAAAAAATATCTCGACTCGTTTCTAGCTTTAGTTCCCACTAAAAAAAGTGATCCACAAATCCAGTTGCTTGAACAGAGCATCAAATTTGCCTTGGTTCAGATCAATAAACCTATGCAAATCAAGATTGAGGAACTCCCATCTGAGATCAATAGCTATAAGTTGCAATATTTGCCCGCCATGACTGTGGATAAAAAAACAATGGTCTTCACCAAAAGAGATCATTTTGGCAGTGATGAGGATATTGTTGTGAGTTACTTTAAAGATCAAAATTGGTCGAAGGCAACCTCGATTTCTGGAAGAATTAATACTCCTTCCAATGAGGGAGCTGCAACGATTTCTGCCGATGGCAGGCTTATGATATTTACAGCATGCGACAGAAGAGATTCCAAGGGGAGTTGTGATTTGTATGTAAGTAGTAAGTCCGGTGAAATTTGGGCGAGGCCAAAAAATCTGGGAGGAAGAATCAATACAAAATACTGGGAATCTCAGCCATCATTATCGGCCGATGGAAAGACACTATACTTTTCTTCAACAAGGCCAGGAGGAAATGGAGGCCGTGACATTTGGGTCACTTACAAAAAAGATAACGATTGGACCATTCCCAAAAACCTTGGAGGTATGGTTAACTCTTATAAGGATGAGACAACTCCGTTTATACATTCAAACGGTGAAACGCTTTTCTTTTCGTCCAATAGCTATGCGGGCATGGGCGGGTATGATTTGTTTGTGGTTGAAAACACCGATAGCATCTGGTCCAAACCAAAGAACCTTGGTTATCCGATCAATACCCATAAAGATGAAGTGGCACTTTTGTTGAGCCCTGATGGAGCAGAAGGATATTTTGCAAAAGAGACTCAAAAGAACTATGAAATTTTGGACAGTAAGATTGTGAAGTTTTCAGTCCCCAAAAGTATTCAGCCGAAAAGGTCTTACTATCTCTCTGGAGTAGTAGTTGATGGTGAAACAAAGGAACCACTCAAGGCAAATCTGCAAATTGTTGATATCGTGAACAATGAGTCAATTTTTGTCAGTACATCAGATTCAATCTCCGGTCAATTCTATCTAGTTCTTCCTTTTGAGAGTCACTTTGCAGGCTATGTCAAAAAGAAAGGCTATCTATATAAAGACTTTAAGTTTAGTTCGGGGCGTGAAGGTCTCATTGAATCAGACACGCTTGAAATTGCGCTAATGAAGGTAAGGAAAGGGGGAGCCTTGGTGTTAGAGAACATCTATTTTGAGACCGGTTCTTATGAATTAGATGAAAGATCCTCCTCAGAAATCAATAATGTTATTGAACTTTTACTGCAAAACCCGGAGATCACTATTGAGATTAGTGGTCATACTGACAATGTCGGTAACTCCGAGTATAATTATGATTTGTCAGAGAAAAGGGCCTTCGCGGTTGTTGCGGCATTAAATCAACTAGGGATTCCATCCACAAGACTCAGGTATAAAGGCTACGGAGATTCATTGCCCATACGGCCTAATGACAATGAGATGAACCGAAAATCCAACCGAAGAATTGAATTTCGTGTCCTACGGACGAGCAATTGAAAGGTTGTTATTTTTCGAAATTGTTTACAAAAAAAATGATCAGAATTTCCTTAAAGTAAAACTTTAAGAATAGGAACGAATATTTGGTGATTAGTTGATACACTAACTATTTTAATTTAAAAATCAATAGTAGGCATAACTAAAGCCATATTCTGACCCCATCGGTTGTTGTCAATATTTGTTAAATAACCCTAAAATAGCATATCTTTCGGGCTTGAAATTTTGAATGT